>JBBRMZ010000224.1:0-7174 GCA_038230555.1 Chitinophagales bacterium | reverse complement strand
TAAAAGTGTTCAGGATACTAACGGCTAAATACAGAAACCGGCGCAAACGATTTGGATTGAGGTTTAACCTGATTGCCGGTATTTATAACCACGAAATTCAATTAAAAATAACCGAATAAATACTTTCGCAAGAAGTCTATTCCATTATTCGCATAAATTATTAAAAATTGCCCCCCGCTTATTTTGATTTGATTATTTCATTGATTAAGTTTATCCAATTAAATACGCCCATTTATTCGCTTTTATTTACATTTGCTTAACCTGACAGTCAGAGGCTATTATGATATTTTAATCGCTTTTATTCCCAAATTTTTATTAACCTAAATCTACTTAAAATGACAACATCTTTACTCCGATCGATATGTTTTGCCGTAGGCGTCTTTTTGACGTCCGCACAAGCCATATCTCAAAACCAAACCGTTTCCGGGAAAGTAACTTCTAAAGAAGACGCCACGTCGCTGCCCGGCGTCACCGTGGTCGTTCAAAATACGACGACGGGCGTGACGACCGACTCCGCAGGCGTTTACTCTATCTCCGTACCTTCAGGCGGCTCGCTGATTTTTTCGATGGTCGGCATGAAAAAGCAAATCGTACCGGTTGGCGCCAATGCAAACATTGACGTCGAACTCGCCCCCGACGGCGTCCTGCACGAGGTCGTCGTCACGGCGCTGGGGATGAAGCAGGAAAAACGCGCTTTAGGTTATTCCGTTCAGGAAGTCAAAGGCGTCGATATTGCCAATACCCAACGGGACAACTTCTTAGTTTCCATGCAGGGTCGCGTAGCCGGCCTGAACATAACGACCACCAGCGGATCTCCGGGAGCGTCGGCTTCCATCATTTTGCGGGGCGCGAACTCTATCGGCGGCAACAATTCGCCTCTTTTTGTGATTGACGGTTTGCCGGTAAGCAATAACACATTTGCGCAGGGCAGATTGTACTCTGACCAGCCCAACCGGACGAGCGACTACCTCAACCGGGTCGCCGATCTCAACCCCAACGACATTGAATCCATTTCTGTTTTAAAGGGCGGCGAGGCGGCTGCGCTTTACGGCATTGACGCCGCCGGTGGCGCGATCGTCATTACGACCAAAAAAGGAACGTCGGGCAAAGCCAAAATCACTTATGAAAACCGTTTCCGGACGGACGAAGTCACGCGGTTTCCGGAAGTGCAGACGGTATACGGCAGGGGAACCAACGGCCAACTCGATCCGAACACCGAAAGAGCTTACGGTCCCAAATACCAGGGGTCAAATCAGTTTTACGACAACACCAAAAATTATTTTCAAACCGGCTTTACGCAGTATCACGGCCTAACGTTAGAGGGCGGCAGCCAGGTAGCCACCTACCGTTTATCCACTTCTTATACCGACCAGTCAGGAATTATTCCGACGACCGGTTTGCAAAAACTGACGACCAAACTGACCGGCCGGGTACAGATCAGCCCGCAACTGGAGGCCATTTCCTCGATTTCTTATACGGATAATAAAATTCAGAAAGCGCTTCAGGGGCCTTCGGGTTCTTTATTTGATCTGCTCTTATGGCCCGCCAACGACGACGCGCGCAATTATCTCAACGCGGACGGCACCCGGCGCCTCATACTGGGCAACGGCGTCTTGGGCGAATCGGACAACCCATTTTTCAGCGTCAACAAGAACAAAAACAGCGACAAAAATCAGCACACCAACGGGACGGTGCAGTTGAATTACGCGCCCCTGACTTGGCTGAAATTCCAGGGCAACTTTGGCGCGGATATAGACGCCTCGCAGGGCAACCAGTTTTTGCATCCCGAGACGTCGTTTAGCAACGGATCGGCCAACGGCGGCGGTGGGTCTGCCGGCGGGTCGGTAGAAAGCTATAGCGGCAATTTTCAACAATTGAACGGAAACCTCTATGGCACAGCAACTAAGTCTTTTGGTAAATTTCGAACTTCCCTGCTGCTGGGCGCGGCCGACGAAGACCGGAAAGACGAAACATACAGCGTGTACGGAGAAAAACTATACCTGCCAGATTTTAATAGCGTCAACAACACTGATCCAACTACCCAGCGAAATAAATATACGCTGATCCGCCGGCGGGTTCAAAGTTTGCTGGGCAGCTACACGCTTAATTATAATGATATTTTATACCTCAACGTGACGGGGCGGAACGACTGGTCTTCCACGCTGCCTCCGGCGAACAACAGCTTTTTCTACCCTTCTATTAGCGGCAGTTTTGTATTTTCGGAAGCGCCGTTCTTTCACGCCTTACAAAGCAAATTTTTTACGTTTGGCAAACTGCGGGCCTCTTATTCGGAGGTGGGCCGCGACGCGCCGCCTTACAACGTGCTTTCCAGTCTGACGCCCCAAACCACGACGGGCGGCGGTTTTGCATACGGTTTTTTTGGCGGCAACCCGGCGTTGAAACCTGAACGCAGCAAGGGTTTTGAGTTGGGAACAGAGTTAAAATTTTTCCAGAACCGCTTTGGGATCGACTTTACTTTTTACAACCGCAAGTTGTCCGACCAGATCGTTTCCCAGCGTCTGAGCTACGGAACCGGCTTTATTTTTGGCTTGCTCAATGGCGGGACCTTTACCAACCAGGGCGTCGAATTGGTTCTGAACGGGTCGCCTTTCCGGAGCCGGGATTTTGACTGGGATATTTTCCTTAGTTTCACTAAGTTCACCACCAAAGTGGAGAGTCTGCCCGCAAACGTCGCCGAATATTATAATTCGGATACCTGGATCATCGGCAACGCGCGCGCCAGCGCGTTTGTTTCCAACCTCCAGGATTATTATCCGGGCGCATATCTCGGAGCAAATCAGCGCGGCGCGGGTAGCGCGACCGCTATCGGCGGATACAGTTATTTGCGCAACAATCGCGGCGATATCCTGGTCAATCCGACGAGCGGTCTGCCGGTCATTAACAGCAACTTTTTACCGATCGGCGACCGGAACCCGGATTTTACGGTGGGCCTGACCAACCAGTTCCGCTACAAAAACCTAAATCTGTCGTTTTTGCTTGATATTCGGAAAGGCGGCGACGTGTTCAACGGCACGGCCTATTTTATGTGGCTGAACGGACTGAGCGCTAAAACCTTAGACCGCGAAACGCCTGTCATCTTTAAAGGCGTTCTGCGAGACGGCAAGGAAAATAGCGACGCGCCGACCGCCAACGACATTCAGGTCATTCCGTATCAGCGGTCCAGCACTTATTATGCCTCTTTCGCCGAAGCTGATTTTGTAGAGCACAATATTAATTGGGTGCGGCTGAGGGATATTACGCTGTCGTATGATTTTCCGCAGTCATGGATCAAAAATATGGGCCCGGTACGAAAACTGGGGCTGTACGTGACCGGAACCGATTTGTTCCTGATCACCAATTACACGGGCGCGGATCCAAACGTCAACGGAACCACCGCCGCTTCCGGCGGCGTGGGCGCGGGTGGTTTCGATATAGGCAAAGTGAGCGTGCCTCGCGGCATCGCTTTTGGTTTGCGGGTAGGGTTGTAATTTTAATACCTGCAAACGACACCAAACCGTTAAAAAGGAGTTTTCTAACATTTAAAAAAACTTTCAATGAAAAAGATATTCATTTTGAGCGCGGCGATTGTTGCGGCGGGTTTTCTAAGCGGCTGCAAGAAATATTTGGATGTAAACGCCGACCCTTCAAACCCGCAAATTGCCGAGGGATACGTGCTGCTGCCGCCCATTTTATCGCAAATGTCCCTGGGCCAGGCGTTTGACAGCCGGTTTGTGGGAAAATATATCCAGAATTTTGGCGCCGTGGCCGCCAACGACGTCTGGGATCAGCACGGCTATCAATCCGGCAGCGACAACGGCGGCCAAACCTGGCGTTCTCACTACTGGTCGATCGGCGAAAACGTCGATTTGATCATTGCCGACGCTACGGCCAAACAAAAATGGGATTACTCGGGCGTAGCAAAAATAATTCGCGCCTGGAGCTGGCAGCAGACGACGGATATGTACGGCGAAATCATTCTGAAAGAAGCCTGGCAGCCCAATCGCTATGTGTTTGATTATGATCAGCAACCGGACATCTACGCCGAAGTCGTCCGTTTGTCTAACGACGCGCTGGCCGACCTGGCCAAAACGGACGGCGGCGTTTCCGTCGTCTCCTTGGCGCGCGGCGATCTTGCCTATAAAGGCGACCGGACTAAATGGATCAAATTCGCTAACGCCGTCCTGGCCCGCAACGCCAACCACCTGAGTAACAAAAGTTCTTATAACCCGGACGCGGTAATCGGGTTTGTCGATAAAGCGATGGCGAGCAACGACGATAACCTGAGCATTCCCTATACCGGTTCGAGCGCCGCCGACGCCAACCCGTGGGGTCCCATCCGCACCAACCTTAATAATTTCAGACAGACGGCTTTTATGGTCAGTTTGCTCGACGGGACGGTCTTCAACGGCGTCAAAGACCCGCGATTGCCGATTATCTGCTCGCCTTCGCCGGACAGCGTTTTCCGCGGCGTGGTCCCGACCAACGGCGACCCCAATAACGTGACTGGTAATACGAAACGGATTCCGCTCCTGTGGGGCGATTTGCCGAATTTATTTGTCTCCACCACTTCGCCCGGCAAATATATTTATAAAGATAAAGCGCCTTTCCCGATCATTACCTATTCGGAAATGCAGTTTGTTAAGGCGGAGGCGGCCTTCAAAAAAGGCGATAAAGCGACCGCTTTAGACGCCTATACGAAAGGGATCGCCGCGCATTTGGACTTTGCGGGCGTCAGCGCAGCCAACAAAACCGCCTACCTTTCGAGTAAAGCCGTCGCGCAGACTGCCGGCAGCCTGGCGCTAAGCGATATTATGCTGCAAAAGTATATTTCAATGGCGATGTTCAATTGTTTGGAAACTTGGGTCGATCTGCGCCGCTATCATTACGACCCGGCCGTTTTCACGGGATTTATGCTGCCGCCCGCTAACGCCTTATACCAGGACAACAACGGCAAGCCCGCTTACCGGATGCGCCCGCGATATAATTCGGAATATGTGTGGAATTTAAAATCGCTGACCGTTTACGGCGGCGATAAAGCGGACTACCATACGAAGGAGGAATGGTTTAGTATGCAGTAATTTTTTTAATGGTAAATGATAAATGGTAAATGGTAAATGGTAAATGGTAAATGGTAAATGGTAAATGGTAAATGGTAAATGGTAAATGGTAAATGGTAAATTATATATTTAATTGAAAATCAACAACTAAACTAATTTATTATTTAATTAAAACAATATTTTCTCATCTGATAAAGAGTTTTGTAATGAAACGAATATTTCAAATAATAGCGGTTTGCGCGGGTCTGATGACGCAAGCCTGCGGAAATAAAGCCGACCTGGAGCAAAACGTTGCTCCGGCTGCCGGCGCGCGGGTAAAATTTTATCACCTGGCGCCTGACGTAACCGGGCTGAACATATTTGCGAACGACGTCAAAATATCGGGCGTCAATACGGTTTCGCCGTTCCCGCCCGCCACCCAGACGACGCCGAACCTGCTGACCTACGGCGGGTCTTTTCCCAATCTTGATTATGCGGCGCTTGCCGCCGGTTCCCTGAAAATTAAAGCGGTTGTTCCTGCCTCCGGGACGACGACTGAAACCGTCGTTGCGTCTGCCGAGCAGGCGTTTGACGACGGCAAGTATTACTCGATTTATGCCTACGGCGCCGCTCCTAACTACGGAACCTTAGTCCTGAACGACGATTTTACTGCCGCCGATCCTACCAAAGCATACGTCCGTTTTGTAAATCTCGTCAACCCCGGAACGGCTGCGGCCAGCCCCGCCTACGACCTGACGGTCAACGGCGCCGCTTTGTTTAGCGGGGTCGCTTTTAAAGGGAACACTTCGACTTTCACGGCCATTACCCCGATTGCTTACGGCGGAACCAAAGTACCGGTCGTCGCCAAAACGGGCGCAACTTCTGTCGCTTCAGGTTCCGCTTTTTCGCTGCAACCTTACGCGGGCAAATTCTATACGATTATTGTTAGCGGAATTGTCGGCGGGACGGGCGCGAAGGCGCCGACGCTGTATGTTTCGACGAATCGATAATCAGTAAAAATATCCTTCTATTTTAGTTTTACATAGACGGGGCTGCTTTTTTGGTAAAAGCAGCCCCGTCTATGTAAATTACGCTAATAATCTAATGCTTATTAATTTTCCTTCATAGCTTAGGGAACTTAATTTTATCACTTTTTTGGGTAGAGGAATTATATTTTAGTAATTTTACCCAGTCGACCGTCTGATCTTCTTTACAGAAATGGGTTGAAAATTCGTGAGTGATCTGTGCTAATATTTGGTCATACAATTGATTAAACTTGCCGCTTTTTTCTAAAGTCTTATCGCCTAAGGGTTCAATAATTTCAAGATATAAATTTTCATCTCCGGATATAAATTCCCAAAAACGCTGTCCGCATAGTTTCTCGTAATATTCTAATTTTCTAGGCTTATTGTCCCTACCGTAACAACAACCATTAACTAATTCAATATTAGGTTTGTGGCCGCTGGTGTTAAGCGTTTTTGAAGCAGATTTAAAGTCTAAAATCATTTTTTGAACCTGAGAACTGTTGCCCCAGTTAGGGCCTGATTTTATGGCGACCAGATAACGAGTACCATCTTTCTCAAATTCCAGATCAATGCCTTTAGTTGAAGACTTACGGCCATTATAAACTTTTTGGTTAACAAAAATGGCTAATCCCTCTAACCAGTCGCCAAAAATGGTTTCTTCTTGTGAAGATAAAAAAGCGTCCACTACCGCTTTCATCATTTCACTTGCCGTAGTCAGAGATTTTGCTCTAAATAAATAAGGATTTTTTTTAGAAAGTAAAGAAGGCAACTTTAGTTTGCTTAGGCTTTTAAGCAACTTTTCATGGTAAGTACCAATATTAGCTTCGATATAATCCGTTAGTTCCCGTTGCGTTAGATTGTTCATATTTAATTTCAGGTTCCATAAGGAGCAAAGCTACCGGTTTTATCTTATTTTTTACCATATTAAAATATTCAGGCATTATTTCAATGCCGATCGAATTTCGAGACATACGGTTTGCTACAAAAATAGTTGTACCAGATCCCATAAAAGGATCTAATACAGTATCTCCTTCTTGAGTAAAAAGTTTAATAAACCATTCTGGTAACTCTTCCGGGAAAGCGGCGCTATGATTTTTATTATTACATTCAGTT
>JBBRMZ010000223.1:0-7198 GCA_038230555.1 Chitinophagales bacterium | reverse complement strand
CCTTTTTAACTGGATGATTGAGAAAACCAAGATTCAAACAGCCTCAAAAGTGAGGGCTACCGCCGGTTTAATGACGCATATTTTCGGCTCAATCGTCACAGCGCTGCTTTTTTGGCTGTTTTAACCCATTATTCGCATTATTTATAGTTTATCTTCGTAAATTCTTCCTCTTTTTGCATTCACAAACATTCCCCGTATCTTTGCGTCCCGTCTGTAGACGTTAATCAGAATTATGCCATATAAAGAATTTAAGGGCCTGAGCCTGCCCGCCATTGATAAAGAAATCCGCGCATTCTGGGAAGCGGAACATATTTTTGAGCGTAGCGTCGAACAGCGCGACGAAGCCAATAGTTTTGTGTTTTACGAAGGGCCGCCGTCCGCCAACGGAAAACCGGGGGTGCATCACGTCATGGCGCGGGCCATCAAGGATATTTTTTGCCGCTACCAAACAATGACGGGTAAGCGCGTCGAGCGAAAAGGCGGCTGGGATACCCACGGGCTGCCTATTGAGATCAGCGTCGAAAAAGAACTGGGGATCACGAAAGAAGACATTGGCAAAAAAATATCGGTCGAAGAATACAATGCCGCCTGCCGCCGGACCGTCATGCGCTTTAAAGACGTCTGGGACGATCTGACTCGCCGCATGGGCTACTGGGTCGATCTCGAACATCCGTATATCACCTACGAAAACGAATACATTGAATCCGTGTGGGCCATCCTGAAGCGGCTCTATGAAAAAGAATATTTATATAAAGGCTACACGATACAACCTTATTCGCCTGCGGCGGGCACGGGCCTGAGCGCCCACGAGCTCAATCAGCCGGGCGCCTATAAGGACGTGCGCGACGTATCCATCACCGCGCAGTTCCAGGTTTCGGAATTGGAGAAATTACCGTTCAAGGCCTCCGAAAATACTTATTTCCTGGCTTGGACAACCACGCCCTGGACGCTGCCGAGCAATTGTGCGCTGGTGGTAGGTAAAAATATCGACTACGTCGCGGTTGAAACTTTTAATCCCTACACGTTTTTGCCCGGAACGGTCATCCTTGCCAAAGCCTTAGTAGGCAAGTTTTTCCCGGAAAAAAATAAAGACCTGTCGTTCGGGGATTTCAAGGGGGACGCTAAACATATTCCCTTCCGCGTCGTCGCTACTTTTAAAGGCGAAACGCTGCACGGGATCCGTTATCGCCAACTCATGCCTTACGTGCAGTCTCCCGGCAAAGCGTTTGAAGTCATTTTTGGCGATTTCGTCACCACCGAGGACGGTACGGGGATCGTCCATACTGCCACGCTTTTCGGCGCCGACGACTTTCGGGTCAGCAAGGAGAACGGAATTTCGCCCATCACCGTCAAAGACGAAACCGGAGCCGACGTTCCGCTGGTCAATAAACAGGGCAAGTTTGTCAAAGAAGTAACGGATTTTGCGTTGGAGTTCGTCAAAGAAGATTACTTGAACGACGCCCAAAAAGCCGAAGAGGCCAAAAAGCAGGGCCGCGATAAGTATTTAAGCGTGGAAGAGCGCATCGGGATCAAACTCAAGACCGAAAATAAAGCGTTCCGCGTGGAGAAATTCATGCACAATTATCCGCATTGCTGGCGGACGGACAAACCGATCTTGTATTATCCGCTGGATAGCTGGTTCATTCGCGCGTCTGCGGCAAAGGAGCGCATGTTTGAACTCAACCAGACGATCAATTGGAAGCCCGAAGCTACGGGGACAGGCCGTTTTGGCAAATGGCTCGAAAACCTGCAGGACTGGAACCTTAGCCGCAGCCGGTTTTGGGGAACGCCGCTGCCTATCTGGCAAACCGCCGACGCCCGGCAGGAAAAATGTATCGGCTCCATCGAAGAGTTGAACGCCGAAATGGAAAAAGCGAATCTTTTGCTGGGCGTTAATAATAAACCGCTAAAAGATTTACACCGCCCTTTCATCGACGACGTAATTTTGGTCGCCGATAATGGCGAGCCGATGAAGCGCGAACTCGACGTGATCGACGTCTGGTTTGATTCCGGCTCCATGCCTTACGCTCAATGGCATTATCCGTTGGAAAATCAGGAGAAATTCGAGCGCAACTTTCCCGCCGATTTTATTTCCGAAGGCGTGGATCAGACGCGCGGCTGGTTCTATTCGCTCCATGCCATCGCGGCGATGGCCTATGACAGCGTGGCTTTTAAAAACGTGCTTTCTACGGGGCTGGTCTTGGACAAAAACGGGCAGAAAATGTCCAAACGCCTCGGCAATACCGTCGATCCGTTTGAAACCATCGAAACCTACGGCGCCGACGCCGCGCGCTGGTATATGATCGGCAATTCGCAACCCTGGGACAACCTCAAGTTTGACCTGGCGGGCGTGGACGAGGTGCGGAAAAAGTTCTTCGGCACGCTCTATAATACTTATTCCTTTTTCGCGCTCTACGCCAACGTCGACGGTTTTAGTTTCCGCGAGGCAAATATTCCGCCCGCCGAACGGCCCGAGATCGACCAATGGATCCTTTCGCAACTCAACACGCTGGTCAAAGAAACGCGGGCCGAGTTTGCTAATTACGAGCCCACCAACGCCGTCCGCAAAATAGAGCGCTTCGTCGACGATCACCTGAGCAACTGGTACGTCCGCCTTTGCCGCCGTCGCTTCTGGAAAGGCGAATATGCGGCGGATAAAATAGCGGCCTACCAGACCCTTTATGAATGTCTTTCGACCGTCGCTAAGCTGGCGGCGCCCGTCGCGCCATTTTTTATGGACTGGCTGTTCAAAAACCTGAACGATGGAACGGGCAAAGAAGCGCATACCTCTGTTCATCTGACAGATTTTCCCGCTTTCGACGCCGCAAGTATTAACCCGGCGCTGGAACAGCGCATGGATTACGCGCAGCGCATCTCTTCGCTCATCCTGTCGATCCGTAAAAAAGAAAAGATCCGCGTCCGTCAACCGCTGCATAAAGCGCTGCTGCCCATTTTGAACGCCTCGTTTATCGGGCAGGTGGAGGGAGTCAAAGACCTGATTTTGGCGGAGACCAACGTCAAAGACCTGGAATTCATCACGGAAACCACCGGACTGGTCAAAAAGAAGATCCGACCGAATTTTAAGACCCTGGGCAAACTATTAGGCTCGAACATGAAAGTCGCCGGAGAAGTCATTGAATCTTTAACGCAGGAACAAATCGCTATCATAGAACAAACCAACGCTTTCACCCTCCAAGCCAACGGCGCAGCCTACGAACTGACGCTGGCAGATTTTCTCATTACCTCCGAAGACGTCCCCGGCTGGCAGGTAGCGACGGACGGCTCCGTCACCGTCGCGCTGGACGTCACCTTAGACGCCGCGCTGATCGCCGAAGGAACGGCGCGCGACCTGGTGAACCGGATCCAGAATATCCGCAAAGACCGCCAGTTCAACGTCACCGACCGCGTCACGGTGGTTTTGGAAGACCACCCCGCTATCGCCGCCGCCGTTGCCGGATATGCCGATTATATTAAAGCAGAAACGTTGGCCGACGAATTACGGCTGGCAAAAACCGTGGACATAGAGAAAACGGAGTTGAACGACGAGGTGGCTCTAGGTATTTTAGTAGAATTAAATCTTGTGCCGCTTTCTATATAGCTAAGAAAAATGTTTATCACCAGCAATTGATGAACATTTCAAATGCTCTCTGATTTTTACTATTTTGGGATTTATAGCGGTTTTCATAGTAGAATTCCCAATAATGGTGTGTTGCATCGACATTATTTAACAGGATATTTATTAAATTGAAAATTTAAGTGTTCGGTGAATTCTACTTTCGCAATACCCAAATATCATGATCGCCTTTCATATCTCTTTCAGCGGTTTTCCGGCCTGAAAAATTATAAACCCCCATGTGCCGACCTTGTGCGTCACATAACTCAAATTGGGCGTTTTCAAAGTCAAGCGATAAATATTGGATAGCGTTGTTTTTCATAATTTGAAAAATATGTCTACTACTTCCTCTTTTTACTTTCTCCAAAGAACTTAAATGATTATTAAATTGATAACTGTTTTGTTCTGCAATATCATTTGCAAGATCAATTAGATCGCCTTTTTCAGAACGGAATTTTCTAACCATATCTTTTTCAAAAAAAGTAAGCGCTGCTTCTTCAGTTTTAGCGTTAGGCAATTGTTTCTTGACAATCTCTAAAATTCGACGGTTTGAATATAAAAAATTAGGCAAAACTTCATTTTTTGTCCAATTAATATATTCAGGGTTAGCTGCTAAATATTCATAATGTAGCTTAAACCAGGAATTTTCATTAGAAATGTATTTCTTTTCTTTCAAATACCCTATAAGTAATATTCCATTATTAGCGTTTAAGAACTCGTCTTCCAAATCTGATAAATTTTTTGAACGATTTGGCGTTGGAAATCTATAAAGTAATTGATTAACTATAAATTGTTGATGATTGAGACGTAACCATGGATAAATGGATTTTGCCCGCTTAAAATCACAGATAATTTCTATAAAGTTACTCAAACTCTCGAAATCCGAAGTACTGAATATTTTATCCCTGGCTAATGAAGCAGCTTCATATGCAATCTGAAAATGGTCAATATAAGCGGTCTGATCAAAATCCAGTTTCCATTGATAACTTTGTGCATGAATTAACAAATTAGCAGGTCTCATATTTTTTGGCGACGGATTCTTGTAAGTTGAACTAAATCCTGCGCGCTTTGATCGAAAAAGCCGGGAGGAAAATCTGTAAGGTCGCCTGAATCGTCAACTTCAATTGCCGTAACGTTGATTTTATTTGTTTCCTCGTCCTTACTTAAAAAATTAATTAAAACGTCGTTATGAGAAATAAAACCTTTGGCCGCAGCTAATCGCATTCCGTTAATCACATGTTCGCTATGAGTTTCTACTATTACCTGAACGCCAGAAGCGGCCACCATCGCTAAAAATTGCCCAATTCGGGATTGTCCAAACGGATGCAGGTGTGCTTCTGGATTTTCGACTATGAACATACTACCTTCTTTGGCAATAAGACCGCTTACAATAATTGGAAGGATATATGATATTCCGAATCCTACATTTGGAGGCGTATGCTGATTATATTTGGCTGTTGAGCGATTAATCTCATTGATGCGATTGGCTGTAATACTTATATCAGGAATAATAAATTGCATCCACAAGTCGGATTGTGTGCTCAAATCATCTCTTGAAGATTTATCAGTATGTATGATTTTATCAAAATTTTTAAAAGGACTTGTCTGAAAAGTTAAACCGTCTACTAGTAATTGAATAGCAAATTCACCTTGACAGCCGACATTTGGAAGGGTAAATACGGTATTTTCATGCAATGGACGCGGACCAATACGTTCTGCATTTAAATAATGAAAATCAGGGGAAGCTAGACAGTTATTAAATTTATCTACTAAACTTTTTAAATTGTTATAACTGATATAATTACTTTCGATCGGGACGTCATAATTAAGATTGAAAGATTCTTCGCTTTGTAAAGTAAAATCAAAATTAATTTGTTTTTTTGTGGTAATCTGACGAGTATCTCCTAAAGCCAAAAGATAATTTTTATTAAGAGGAATTTTTTTAGCCGATATATTTTTTTTTCCTTCTCCTATTGTCATTCTACTTAGTAATAAAGCTTGTATAATAGAAGATTTACCTACCGAATTGGCGCCGGCTAAAACCGTTAATTTTTCAAAAGAAATTTTTGTAGGGTCTCCAAAACCTTTAAAACCATTAATTGCTACAGATGTAATTATATTATTCATGTCAATAAATTGCTTTGTATAAGTTCATTCGTCTTTTTAAATGCATATTCTAAAACTCTTTTATCATTGGTTTTATAGCTTACTGCTTCAAAATAAGTTAACTTTTCCTCTCCATATATATCTTCACCAAATGTTACTTTGGCTGTCGACAAATTTTCTGCCAAAATTCTAGAAAAAGTACCGGGTCTTAATCGAAATGTAAGCTCTATATTCGAAAGTAATACAGACCAAGTCGTAAATAAGGACTTATTAATTAATTGTTTTTTTGCTCCGGATTTAAGGTGTTCAGGTAAACATTTTCTGAAAGCATATTGCCCAAATAATTTGATAGCATTTACCATAGAATTTTCAAAGTCTTTTTCAATAAAGGAATGATATTTATCCGCATCCTCATTTAATCTTAAGACTAAATCATCTAAAAAAGTTTGCATATCACCCTGATAAACCATATTTGGTATTTTTAAAATTTTAATATACCAAAATCCGATAAAGCGCATGACTAATTCTTCTGCTTCCATACGAGTTTGAGCAATGCTATAACCAGTTGCCTTTTTAAAAGACTCACTCTCGGCTAGTCTTTTTACTAATTTTCGAGATCCATCCTCCATTACGCAGTTTCGGATTTCTTGACTATTTAATGGTTTACCAGCTGTATTTACTCTTCTAAAAACGTCAAATTTAACTCGATTGGGAGTTTGTGAATCTATTACATTAACATTAAATTGAGTGCTGGATAATAAAAATTCAAATTCTTCTCCAATTCCAATTTTATTATCTTTGGAAACAAAATAACGATTGTTTAAATCATGATGTAAATATTCAAGGTATTTTAAAGGAAATTCATTGTTTAAAAATCTTTTGACAGTAGTCAACCTTTGTAAACCGTCAACTACTTGATATCCTTTATCACTTTTAGCCAAGTAAAAAGCAGGCACAGGTATACCCAGTAAAATACTTTCTATTAACAAGGATTGCAGTCTAAGATCCCAAACAAAGTTGCGCTGAAAATCAGGCGAAAGATTTATAGTTCCTTTGTTTAGAAGTTTGAAAATAGTATCTACCGACCAATTATAATTATGTATAATAATTTTTCTTGGGTCATAAGGGTATTTATTTTCAATAGTAGGTTCTGAAACTTGCGGTTCAATTCCATACCTTTCTTGTTGTATATAATCATCTAATATCTCATAAATCCTGACTTTCATTTCTTCTTTAGCGTAGGCGTCAAATTTTATGTTAGGCATTATGTCTAAAAAAGCGCTGAATTTTCCCAATGGTTCTTCTACAAATGATAAATGTACTTTGCCGTTATTCAAAGCCCAAATCCTCCGGTTATGTTCCGAATCGTCCTCTAAGATGCTAGGTGTAAACTCAACATATTCTGGCTGACCGTCTATAATTAGTCTTTGAATCATGACTTTTTAGAAAATTTACTACAAAAATATAAAAAATTACTAT
>JBBRMZ010000222.1:0-7353 GCA_038230555.1 Chitinophagales bacterium | reverse complement strand
CGACCTATTGTGTTTTTACGACGGACCGTCCGTCCGGCCCGATTCGCTGATTGCCTGTAGCGCCGATTTCCGGACAACCAATCCCGTTGTGACGGCGTCGGCGTCCAACAAAAGCGGCTGTATCACCATGACTTTCCGGTCGCAATCGACGTCTTTTGGCCACAAAGGCTGGGACTCCAACGTCAATTGCGCGCGTCCATGCCAGACTGCCGTGGTTTCTTTTGATTCAGTTTCAACGGCCGTTTTCCCAAAAGATACCGGCTGGATCGACCTCTGCGTCGGGCAATCTCTGTTTGTCAGCGCCAAAGGCGCCTATCCGCAGAACGATATCACCTATCATCAGTCCGATTCAACCAGCGTGTTTGACTGGAGTTTTGGCGACGGCGCCCAGGTGGTTAAAAGTAAATCCGTCAATAAACAGTTCAATCAGCCGGGCGGATATTTTTTGCAACTCTCCGTAAGCGACGTCAACGGGTGTGTCAGTAATTATATTACCCAACGCATTAGAGTCGCGCCCTACCCGACGTTACTTACAGGGGCCCTGCCCAGTCAGGTATGCGCAAAAACTCCGTTGTCGCTGAAAGCAAACGTAAATACGTACGATCCTTCTTTTAATCTGTCTGTCGTGCCCGTTGCAAGCGTTTTCCCGCAATCGCGCGTTCGTTCGGATTCGATCATCATACCCGACGGCCATGGAGAATACCGTACCACCATCCATTTTAACGAATTCAGGCCTACGGATACGCTCCGCAACCTCAACGATTTTCTGAGTATTTGCGCTAATATCGAGCATTCCTGGCTGCGGGATCTGGAAATTGCCGTTACTTGTCCGAACGGGCAACGGTCGATCCTGCAAAATTTTACCAGCCAGACCGGGAACGAATGGTTTTTGGGCGTACCCAACGCCAACGACAGCGAAGGGCTACCCGTTCAGGGAATTGGTTATGATTATTGCTGGACGCCTACGGCGGCCACTTCTGTCAGAGATTATATCGACAGCCATTCTTTTATTCCGCTTCCGCGCGTGCTGCCTACCGGAAATTACGCCGCTTATAATGCAAGCCTGACCAATTTGATCGGCTGCCCCCTGAACGGCGACTGGAGCATTACGGTCCGGGACGAATGGCCCCGCGACCACGGTTGGATATACAACTGGAAAATAAATTTCGCCTCCCGCTTATATCCGTCCGTCGAAACTTTTACGCCCCAGATCGTTACCCATAACTGGGTATCCAATCCTTCTATCACTAAAAATACGGGCGACGCTATGACTGCCATTCCGGTGAACGCCGGCCAAGCCGCTTTCATTTACGAGGTCGCTGATAATTTTGGCTGCGTAAAAGATACTGCGATCGACGTGCAGGTTTTACCTTTCAGCCATCCGAACTGTTATGACTGCAATAAAAGTTTTAAAAAATTAAAGGATACCATTGCCTGTATCAACGCGCCCATTGATTTGGACGCGCGGTTCAACGATTCGCTCCGTAAACCGGTGACTTTTGAGATTTTCCCGTTCAGGTCGCTTACCCACGCTTCTAATCCTCCCGGTCAGGAGGACGCCTCCGTATTGAATGTCAATAGCCTGGTTCCAAAAACGCTGACCAACATAGCGGCTCAACTGGATTCTGTCTGCGTCGACGTGAACACCAGGTTCGCCCGCGATCTTACCTTCACTTTAAAAGCGCCAAATAACGCCTCCGTCGTTCTGGCCGATAAAAGGGGGTTCTCCGGTTCGCCCGTGCGCAATATTTGTTTTGGAACCGGCCCTACCGCAATTCCGCTGCCAAACGCCAATACTGCTCTGACGCCTAAAGTGATCTATTTACCCGAAGGCGGCATGACCAGTTGGGACGTCCTTTTAGGAGCGCCGGTCAACGGGAAATGGTCTTTGCTCACTTCTGTGGACGGCGCGATCAACAGCAAAGTGATTGATACGCTCAACCGGTGGTCGATCACCTTTGAAAATCAGAACGGCGTAACGTATGCCTGGTCGCCGGTAAAAAGTTTAACCTGCGGTAATTGCGGTATGCCGACCGCCGCTCCGGCTACCACGACTAAATATATGGTCTCCACGGTAGATAGTTTTAATTGCGTTCATAAGGACGCGGCAAATCTGACCATCCGCGACAGCGTTGTCGCCCCTGCTAACGTCGCCGGCGGCGATATTCGCGCGCATCATATTGTTTTTACCTGGTCTGCCGTGCCAAGCGCTACCGGTTATGAAGTACGCGTAAACGGCGGCGGCTGGAAAAACCCAAACGGCGCGCTTACGCACGAGGTCGACAGCGTGCAAAACGGCGCTTCGGTTAGTTTTGAAGTGCGCGAAACAGGCGTGCAGAATAGTTGCGGCGCAAAAATATCGTCCGCCGTCGCCTCCTACCCTCCCTGTATCGCGACCATTGGCGGCAGGTTACAGATCGATTCTATCAAATGTTACGGACAACCCAGCGGATTTGTTAACTTTCAATACGCTTCCGGCGTCAGCCCGCTCACTTATATTATCGATACGTTCGTTCAGACGACAGGTATTTTTAAAAACGTATATGCGGGCCATCACGACGCTTACCTGATCGACGGCGACGGCTGCCGCGATACTTTATTTTCCAAAGATCCTAACGGAAACATTTATAAAGGGTTTACTTTAGGTCAGCCGGATTCGCTCTCGCGGAGTTTACTCAGTGATTCCGTCAAATGTAAAGGCGATAATTCCGGCAGGGCGACCGTTATGGTTACCGGCGGAACTCCCCCCTATACCTATGACTGGAATGTTTTTCCGCAGGTCCAGACCGCCGCGTATTCCAATATAAAAGCCGGAACTTATATCGTTACTACCCGGGATAAAAACGGCTGTACCAAAAAAGACAGTATCCGGGTAAATGAACCCGATTCGTTGAAAACCTCGCTGGCTCAGGATTCCGTCCATTGTTACGGCGGAGCGGACGGAGCGGCCCGCGTAAAAGCGTCGGGCGGAACGCCCCCTTATACATACGCCTGGAGCGGAGGCGCCGCCGGAACGACCTCTGTTACCGGCTTGTCTTCCAAAACGTATGTGGTGACCGTCACAGATTTTAACAACTGTACAAAGACGGATTCAATTAAAATAATCCAGTACGACTCGATGAAAATCACCGTCACGGTACAGAACGTCAAATGCAACGGCGGCTCTGACGGTTCGGCGTCTGTTTTTGTTTCCGGCGGCGCGGCTCCTTATATTTATAGCTGGAGCGCCGGATCCGTCACCAATCAGATCTCGTCTGTTCCGGCAGGCGCTTATACGCTGACCATTACCGATCGGAATTTCTGTCAGAAAACCGTCCTTGCGACCATCGGCGAACCGACCAAAAGAACGCTGCTCGTATCCCAAAAACCCGTCAAATGTTACGGCGGTTCCGACGGGATCGTTTCGGCAAGCGTAACCGGCGGAAAACCGCCCTATACAATTATTTGGGACGGCTCTACGGCGGACAGCGTCGAACGGAACGCTAAACTGGGTTTTCACGCAGTTTCCGTAGTTGACGCCAATGGCTGCCGCGATAGCGCCTCTGTCTCCGTCACACAGCCGGACTCGCTCCGGTTTGACAGCCTGAGCGCCGTTCCGGCGCTCTGTACCAATACAGCTACCGGATCCGCGCGGGTGACCGTCAGCGGCGGAATCAAGCCTTACGCTTATTTATGGACGCCTTCCGGGATCACGTCAAGTAAAGCGACTAATTTAACCCCCGGACTTTACCGGATATCCGTAACAGACGCCAACGGTTGCGTCAGGTCGGATACAACGACCGTCGTTAATCCAAAGATTTTAAAAGTTGACAGTTTCCAGGTAGGAAAAGTTTTATGCAACGCACAGGCAAACGGGAAAGCTAAAGTTTTTGTTTCCGGCGGAACCGGCGTTTATACGTTTATATGGAGTGATCCGACGTCCCAGACGTCCGATTCAGTCGTCAATGTAATCGCGGGAAAATATACCGTCATGATCGCGGACGTCAATCAATGCCAGACGTCCGGCTCCGTTGCCATCGATCAGCCGGGCGCGCTGTCAGTTTCCGCGTCCGCAATCGACGCGCATTGTAAAGGAGGCTCCGACGGAACCATTACCGCTGCCGTTAGCGGGGGAACCCCGTCGAAAACCGGCGCTTATCAATATATCTGGAACGACCCGCAGGCGCAAAAAACAGTTAAAGCTGCGTCGTTAAGCGCGGGAACCTACTCCGTCACGGCCTCCGACGCGAACGGTTGTACCGCGACGGCGTCCGCTCAGGTGGGTCAGCCGGCGACCGCAGTCGTCGCAAAAGCTACGCAAACGGTCAAAGGTTGTTTTGGCGTGAACTCTAGTCAGGCTACCGCGACGGCTTCCGGCGGATCAGGGAATTACTCTTATAAATGGAGCAATACGCAGGGTACCGCTACCGCTACCAATCTCGCGGCGGCCCTTTATAAAATAACCGCCACGGACATTAATAATTGCCCGGCGGTAGATTCTATTGCTATTCAGTCTTTGGATTCCATCGCCATCGTCCTGACGTCCGTAACGCCAAAATGCAACGGCTCTGTGGACGGGTCCGTTACAGTAGGTTCTATTCAGGGAGGCGTAGGCGGAAAAGCGGTTGGTAATTTTCATTACAAATGGAATACCAGCCCCATCCAATTAACCTCGTCGGCGACCGGGCTTTCGGGGGGTAAAACATACGTCGTCACCGCCACCGACGATAACCAGTGTTATAACATCGCGTTCTTAGCGCTGGCCGATCCTGCTCCTATCCGGCTGACCCCGACCTTTACGAACGCCCTCTGTTTTGGCGATTCGAGCGGAACCGCCCACATCGCGGCGACCGGACCGTCGCCTAATTTTGGTTATCAATGGACGACGGGCAACAAACCGGTAAATAACAGTACGATCACCGAACTTACCGCCGGAAGATATACAGTCACCGTCACCGATAATACCGGCTGCAAAGCGGATACCGCCGTGACCATCAGCCAGCCTCCAGCGCTGACCATCACCGCGGTTCAAAAAACATTAAATAAATGTATCCAGAACGCTTCGGGTAGCCGGGATACGACTGGAGCCATCGCGATCAGCGTTTCCGGCGGAACGCCGGTTTATACCTATTCCTGGTCGAACGCAGATAATACGGCGAATCCCAAAAATCTGATCGCCGGGGCCTACAGCGTCACCGTCAGCGACAAAAACGGATGCAGGATGGCGGATTCCATCAATTTGCCCGCTCCGGCTGCCTTACGAACGGCGCTAAGTATAACAGGGGTGAAATGTTACGGAGGAAGAGACGGAAAGATTGTCGTCAATGAATCCGGCGGAACGCCCCCTTATCAGTATAGCCTCGACGGTAAAAACTATAATGGCAAGAATTTATTGGTCGGGTTACAGTCGGGCGCTTATTTTGTATATGTAAAAGACAATAACGGCTGTCTCGATTTTGACAGCGCGACCGTCGTCACGCCTCCTCAATTTATTTTGGAAACCATTGATTCGATGACTATTAACCTGGGCGACAGCACGCAAATCTTTGCCACGCCGTCCAATAATCAGGGTAAAGTTTTGTTTCAATGGCGCGCGCCCTACGATAGTACCATCGTCTGCCCGACCTGCCAACTGACGGTCGCACATCCTTTATTCAGCATCACTTACCAGGTATATGGAACGGATTCTGCCGGTTGTAAAGCGACTAATTTTGTCCACGTCAACGTCTTAAAACAGCACATTGTCCTGGTTCCGACCGGATTTACGCCCGGCGATAAACTGGGCGCCGACGATAATAGCGTTCTGGTCGTACACGGCAAACCCGGAACCGCAGTTAACGTATTTCGCGTTTACGACCGCTGGGGAGAGATCGTTTACGAAGCCGATAACTTCGCCATTAACGACCGTAATTACGGTTGGGACGGTAATTTTAAAGGCCAACCTATGAACAGCGGCGTTTTTGCCTGGTACGTAGAAGTAGAATATGCCGACGGCGCCAAAGAAACTTATAAAGGAAATACAACCCTGATCCGATAATCATTTATTATTATTTTCATGATTAAAAAATTTTTACGCTCTCTATATTTCCTATTGCTGATTGCCTGTTCCCTGTTCTTCGCCGCTCCGCTAACGGCGCAAGTCGACCCGGTGTTTTCCCAATTTTACGCTTCGCCCGTTCATCTGAAACCCGCGCTCATGGGCGTTTACCAGGGGTCGTGGCGGTTCAACGCTAATTACCGCCAGCAATGGACGGATATTTTCTCCACCCTGCCCGTCCGCACTATTGAGGCTTCGTTTGATACCCGCATCAAAATTGTCGACGACGATTATCTCGCTTTGGGGATCAACGCGGTGGACGACGAGATCGGCGGAGACAGTAAGTTCAAAAATACAAAAGGGAATGTTGGCTTCTCTTATTTAAAACAACTGAACGGGAGCAAATATAAAAGCTCGGACCAGTACTTGGTCGCAGGCGCCCAGGTAGGCTTTGGCCAGGAAAGCGTTGATTATTCGGGCCTTTGGTTCGACCGGCAGTACGACCCGATCAACGTCATGTATCATCTTGACTGGGCGTCTGGCGTGACCATGCCCCATAGCAATACGTATGTCGATTTTAACGCCGGCCTACTCTGGTATAATTCCTTTGAAGAAAACAAAAGTATTTATTTCGGAGCCGCTATGAGCCATATCAATACTCCTAAAATATCTTTTTATAACGACGCCAGCGCCGCGCTTTACCGGCGCTGGACGGTACACGGCGGAGGCGAACTTCCGTTCAATAAAGACCTGAGCCTGTTGCCCGCTTTTATCGTGACGAGTCAGGGGCCATCATTGACGTCCGAACTAGGCGCTAACATCCGCTATAGCAATCACGATTGGAACGAAGCGGCGGTCAGGGTTGGCGCCTGGTACCGCATTTCGTCTAGTAGTACGCCAAAAACGACGTCCGGCAGGGACAGTACTACCATCGCCAGCGGCGGCGGGAGTTCGGTTCTGGGAGACGCGTTAATATTCGCGGGTATTTTGGAAGTGGATCGCTGGCAAATTGGTATCAGCTACGACGTCCATGTTTCCAACCTGGCGAAGCCTACCAATTCGCGGGGCGGTTTTGAAATTTCGCTGATTTACGTCCAGCCGGCCCGACAAACGGTGAACACAAGTTGCCCAAAATTTTAGTAGATCTATCGTTTATAATCTACGAAAAAATGGATGGATTCCGGGTTCCGCATTGCGCCTGAATTAACCGCTTTATCTAAAGGCGTACCCATAAGGATTTTCTTCACAGGCGTTTACATTTTATTTACGCGAATAGAAAAGCGAAAATACGGAACATCGACAAGATAGTCAGGACCAAAGCGGCGCGAACAAAAAGT
>JBBRMZ010000221.1:0-7462 GCA_038230555.1 Chitinophagales bacterium | reverse complement strand
GTTTTGATCGACGCGCGCGGTCAAAAAAAGTCCGGCTTTATCGATTATCGCAACTGGGACGTCAACCCTCAAAGTTTCAAATTCAGAAAAACGGCGTCCGACCCGGTTCAAAAATTTGGCTTGGAGGACGACCTGCGGGAAGTCCATATCCAAACCTCTGCGTCCGAAGAGGAAGTGTACGTCCGGCGGACGTTGAACATTGATTTTTCGCCAACCAAATTAGGGTATTTGGAAAGCTACTCCGAGCCGGATTTGAAGCCCGCGACTTGTTTCCTGCGGGTTTTGACGGGCGGGCCTTTATATTTGTTGTATCTGAAAGACGAAAAAGAAAAGGAACATTTTATTATTCAAAACGATACATTTCAAGCGACGGAACTGATCCGCAAAAAATATACCCATACGGTGAACGGCGAAGTAGTCGTCAGCGTCAACGACCAGTATAAAAATCAATTGGCAAAAGAGATCTACGCCTGCAACAAACAAGTGCAGCAGGAATTAAAAGACGTCGTTTACGAGGAAGAAAGCCTGATTGCCGTCGTCCGTAGGGTCAATGCCTGCCGTACGGGCACAACCGTCGTTAAGACGCCCAAAAAGCCGGTGAAAACGCAATGGTGGGTTTCGGCGGGGCCTTCCATTGCTTCTCCGACGTTTGTGGACGATTACGGAACAGAAATTCATAAGTTCACGGCGGTCAGCCCGCAAGCGGGGGTGGGCGTCATGATTGATTTCCCTCGGGGGCAATATCAGTATTCCAATTATCTGGAACTGGGCTATAAAAAATATGTCAACGACGGAGTGAGCATATTATACGGGGGCAATCTGCATTTGGAATTCACCTATCTCAAACTCTCCGAAATCTTTCGCGTCCGGTACGCGACGTCGCCCCAAAGCGGGTTTTTTGGCGAACTCGGCCTGACAATCGCTAAACGAATTTCTAATCGCTCCATTATTGACGATACCTACTCCAAGGAAACCTTTGGCGAAGACCGCAATTGGGAAGCGGGCGGAGTGCTGGGTGCCGGCTATGTGTACGACCGGTACGGTCTGGAATTTCGGTTTGAACACAGCGAAACGGTATTAGGCAATCTGGCCGAAAACCTTAGGCTCAATTCTTTCAGCCTCCTGTTGCAGTACCAGTTTTGGTAAGCCAACGCTTTATTTTATCCATTTTGTTTGAAACTGTCCGCCGCTGAAATGAAGGATATTTGGATAGTGATTAAGGTCATTTGATTTACGTGTATTTGCCAGCGTTATATCGAAAGTCCCTTTCACGTCGCCCGTCAGCGTATCGTAAGAAATAATGGTCACGCTGTTTTCGACGCCCGGTACTCTCTCAAAGTCATCAAGCTCGGCGTCGCCGCCAACTGACGATAACAGCCGCGCGTCGGGAACAGAATCGCATGGACTGTAAACCACCGGTCCGGTCATAAAATATTTACCCGGCTTCAATGGGATCCCGAAAATTTCAAGAACGTCGCTGTAAATAGGGTCGGGTCGCGGCGTAGAAGTTTCAAGCTGTATTCTGCCGTTGGCATAGTTGCAACTTTGACTCGGTTTATCAATTATTCCCGTGAAGAGCGCCGTGGCGCCGGCTACAGGAACCCACGGCGCGCCATTTAACAATAACCCTTGAATTTGACCCGTATAGCCGGTTACCGAATAATCTATCAATATCTCTTTCTTTTTGCAGGAACCCAGCAAAGAGATAAACAGTACTAAGATTAATAATAAGCGTTTCATTTGTTTGATATTGTATTTTATTCTAAAGAAAAACGTCCAAAACAGTACTTGAAATCCTTTAATTATTCGTAGCTTGAAATTAGTAATTGTCAGGCGTCTGGACAACGTCCGTAATGTAATAAACGAAACGCGGAATGAAAATGTGTCGCCAACTCCCTCAATTTTGGAGGCGAATGGTTCATTTAAAGAACAAATAGATGGAAACAAGCAGCGCCAGTGAAGAAACGCTTAGCGTCCAGACGCGTTGCGGGACGCGCAACAGATCCAGCGCCAGCCAGGAAACGATCAGCAAAATCGACAACAAAAGTAACTGCCCCAGCTCAATTCCAATATTAAAAGCGAGCAGCGGCTGAAAAATATGGGTCTCCATATTAACCAGCAGTTGCGAAAACGCCATCCCGTGGATGGCGCCGAAAGCGGCGGCAATGAAATAAGCGCCTTCCGCTTTCCAAACCGGCTTTCCAACGGCGCCGGTTATATTGTCTGAACCTGCCTTTTCCTGAACGCCGGTCTTATTAAAAACAACGCGGTACATATTCAATAAAGCCGTCAGGGCAATGGTGACGGGAATCAGTTTTTCTATCAGCGCATAAGGCGGCACGATGAGTTGCAAAACGGCCAGCGCCAGCGAAACGCTATGGCCGATAGTGAACGCCGTTGCCAAAATAGCCGCGCGCCGCCATTCCCGCAACCGGTACACGGCGCAGAGCGCGATCAAAAAAACAATATGATCGTAGGCGTCCACAGCGACGATATGGTAAAAACCTAAATCCAGATAGGTGAAAAACATAGATAGCTATTAGCTATTAACAGTTAGCTAGTAGATGTTAAACTATTTATTTATAAGGTGTTATGAAAATAAATCAGTTCCTTCATTTTAATATAATGCAAACAAGCGTTTAGCGGCTGATAGCTGATGGCTGATGGCTGATGGCTGATGGCTGATGGCTGATAGCTGATAGCTGATAGCTGATAGCTGATAGCTAATTATCTCTTATAAACCACCCCGTCCTTCATCACAAAAGTCACATTCATCAGCGTCTTCACGTCGTCGATCGGGTTGGCGTCGGTGGCGATAATATCCGCCATTTTACCTGCTTCGATCGAACCCAACTGATCGCGCATCCCCAACACGTCCGCCGCGACGGTAGTGGCGCTTTTAATGGCCTCCATGATGGGCATCCCCGCTTCGGTCATATACAAAAACTCCTTAGCGTTTTTGCCATGCGGGTAAACGCCCGCGTCGGTGCCGAAGCAGATTTTAACGCCCGCTTTATAAGCCCTTGCAAACGCGGCCTGGATGGCGGCGCCCGTTTCGATGGCTTTCGGCACGACGAGCGGATGGTAATAGCCCGGAATCTTTGCAGAATCCGCCACCGTTTTGCCGGCAATAATGGTCGGGACCAGGTAAGCGCCTTTTTCTTTAAACAGCCGGATACATTCGTCGTCGAGGAAAGTGCCGTGCTCAATGGTTTTCACGCCCGCCCGCAGCGCGCGCTTGATCCCTTCCGCTCCGTGAGCGTGGGCGGCGACCCCAAACCCGTAATCGTTAGCCGTTTTGACAATGGCGACGATCTCGTCCTCCGTGAACTGCGGCGCTTTTCCGTTCTTGGCGATGCTCAGCACGCCGCCGGTCGCCGTGATTTTGATCCAGTCGGCGCCGTCCTTATAGCGCTGGCGGACGGCTTTGCGCGCGTCGTCGGCGTTGTCCACCACGCCGTCGGTGACGTAGTGCGGAAATTCAATATCATTGCGCCAGCCGTTGGTGGGGTCGCCGTGACCTCCGGTCGTGGAGATGGTGCGGCCCGACGTAAAAATGCGGGGGCCGGTCACGATTCCTTTATTAATGGCGTTGCGCAGGGCGATGTTGACGTTGGTGCCTCCGAGGTCGCGGACGGTGGTGAAGCCCGCCATCAACGTGGTCAGGGCGTTTTTCTGGGCGTCGTAAGCGATATCCGCCGGATTGCTCCCCATCCGCTTCAAATACTGCTCCTTGTTGTATTCCGTTTCGAGGTGGACGTGCATATCGATGAGGCCCGGCTCGACGGTTTTGTTTTTCAGGTCGATCACCAGGTCGGCGCCCTGCGGCTCCATATAGCCCGAAGAAACGGCCATGATCTTGTTTTTTTCAACGACAATGGTCATACCCTTCCGCACGTCGGCGCTGACGCCGTCGATCAGCCCGCCGCAAAGGATCAGCGTTCTTTGGGCCTGAAGGCCGGCGAACGCGGCGAATAATAAAATGAATAGAAAATTTTTTTTCATACAAGTTAAAGCTAAGGTTTTTCTTAAAAAAGTAAGCGCAAGATAAAAGACAAGAATTTCTTTCCCGCAGATTAGCGCAGATTTAAAGTCCGCAGATTTTCGCAGAGCGCGCTGATTAGATGATAGTTCAAAGATAATTTGTCTATCAAAACACTTTGACGTCATTTCCCGCAGATTTTCGCAGAGCGGGGCTGATAGCTGAAAGCTGATAGCTGAAAGCTGATAGCTGACGGCTGAAAGCTGAAAGCTGATAGCTAATTTACCTCGTTAATTCGGTGATCACTTCCGCTCCGCCGCCGGCGTCGCCGACGCGGGCTTTGGTTTTTACGGCGATTCCGTTTGCCATCCAGTAGGTCGCGGTTCCGCCGACGCCGTCCGCCGGCCCGGTTTCCACCACCACCGTTTCGTAACTGCCGGCAGGCACGGCCACGGTTTCGCGTCCGACGATCTTCAACGTATATTTTTTGACCGTTAACGACTGCGTATCGAAAATGTTATAGCCATAGACGACGTCGTCTTTCAACAAGCAGGCGCCGATGACGAGGTCGGCCACCGTACCGCCCGAGGTCAGGTTTTCGGCGAGCGTGGTATCGATCGACAGGCGACGTCCGTTGGTTTCTTTAAATCCAACGACCCTGTTCGGAGTAAACTGTAGATAGGTTTTGTTGGGGCCCTGCGCGGTGGATTGCATTGCCGGCTGCAGCGTTCCTTTTTCCATCGAGGTCGTGTCCGTCATATGGATCAGGTCGGAAGTAATATCTGAATTCACTACCCAATTTTTTCCCTGATTCGCCACTTCTTTCGTCATGTCCATTTTGATGTGCTGGCCGTTGAAAACGATGTTCATCTGATAATGCCTTTTAAACGGCCAAAGGTCATAATTGGGGGTCAACGCCAAAGGGATCGGATCGCCGGGCAGTTCTTTTTGCGCCGGTTTTTCCAGGACGGTGATTTCTTGCAGGCGTTTTGCCACCTCCGGGGTCATGCTTTCCTGGTATCTGCCCCCCAGGTATTTGGATAAAAACTTTTCCGACGCGGCGAGTTGCGCCATGTTATTGACGGGGCGGGCAAAACCGTGACCTTCGTCCGGCGCCAGCAAATAAGTGACGGGAATATGGTTCTTACGCATGGCCGCCACGATCTGTTCCGCCTCGGCCTGTTTAACCCTCGGGTCGTTTGCGCCCTGCACCACCATCAGCGGCGTTTTTATTTTTCTGACGTGGGTGAGCGGCGACTGTTTTTGCAGTTGCGTTTTGCCATCCGGCGTGTTCGGATCGCCCATGCGCAAATAAAAAGTTTGCCGGATGCTTTCCCAATACGGCGGAATGCTGGCCAGCAGGGTAACCATGTTGGAAGGCGCGGCAATGGCCACGGCGGCTTTATAGAGGTCGGGCGTAAAAACGACGCCCGCCAGCGTCGCGTAGCCGCCGTAGGATGTTCCGACGATCCCTGCGCGCGCAGAATCAACGACGCCCCGCGCCGTCAGGTATTTGACTCCCCAGGTAATATCGTCCTGCATTTTTTCTCCCCACTGACGGTTGCCCGCGTTCAGGAATTTTTTACCGTAGCCCGTCGACGCCCGGAAATTAGGCTGCAAAACGGCGTACCCGCGATTGGCCCAAAACTGCGCCGACGCGTTGTAGCCCCAGCCGCTGCGCGACCACGGGCCGCCATGCGGGGCGACGATCAACGGCAGGTTTTTGCCGGTTGATCCCTTCGGAATTGTCAGGTAGGCCGGGATGGTCAGGCCGTCCGAAGAAGGGTAAGAAATGGCTTCCATCGGCGATAGCGCTTCGACCGGAATTTTTGGTCGAGAACGGTACTGGAAGGTCAGTTTCCGGTTTCTGCGGTCGAACAGCCAGGTTTCGCCGGGGTCGGTATCGCCGCTGACCCCGATCAGCCAAAGAAATTCTTCTTTATCTTGGGTGGTCATGGAAATCTCCCTGCCGGGAAACCGGCTTTTCAAAAAAAGATAATCCGCTTCCATCAACCGGTTTTTCCAGTAATAAACGGTTTTGGCGTCCGTATACCAGGTATTCGTCAGCAGCCGCGTTTTTTGCGAAAAGTTGGCGCCGCCAAAATCTGCTTTGCCCAACGGGTCGCTTTCCACAAATTGCGTCGAGCCGTCGGCGGGGTTCAGCGCAAGTAATTCTGTCCGGTCTTTGTCGGCGCCTTTGTTGGTCGCCAAGTAGAGCCGGTCGTTGTCTTTGGCGAACGCAAGCGGAATCGCTTCTTCGAGCGCGCCCGTTTCGTATATTTTTTTCAGTCCGTCCGGGTCCACCCGCATGATTTCGGCCCCGCCGTCCGGCCTGCTGCGTATGGCGAGCCGCAGGTTTTCGTCCCAGTCGAAGATCCAGCCGGTAATGCGGTCGTTGTTTTGGCGGAGCAGCTTCCGTTCGCCGGTCTTTATGTTTAGTTCGTAGAGGTCGTCCCAGGCTTTATCGCGCAGGTTGATCCCCGCCCAGAGAATATTGGGGTCTTTTTTAGAAACGTTGTAGACGACCGCCCGCGCGCCGTCGAGGGGCGTCAGGTCGCGTGCAGCCGGCGTTCCGGTATTTGCGTCGGTCGGCCCGGCGGGATCGACGGCAAAAATATGGAAGTCCTCATTGCCGCCTTTATCCTGGGCGTACAGCACATATTTACTGTCCGAAGACCAAAAATAATTTCGTATAGGCCGAGTAGAGTCCGCCGTTATGGGTTTCGCCTGGTCGAACGGCGCGTCGACGGCTTTGACCCAAACGTTCAGCGTTCCCTTATACGCTTTCAAAAAAGTCAGCCGGCGCGCGTCCGGCGAAAGTTGCGCGCCTGTCACCTCCGGATTGTCGAAAAACAATTCGCGTGGAATGAGCGGGATCTCCGGCGCGGACGGCGTTTGGGCCAGGGCGCTGAAAGTCAGTATAGCTGCGCAGAAGATCAGGTAAGCGTTTTTTTTCATGGCGGCGTTGTTTTATTAGGATGGAGATTGGTTGTTTTTCATGCTTGACGTCTGTAAGGCATATTTTTCTTACTTTGGTTCTTTCAGGAAAATCAGGACAATAATAGTCTTTTTGCGGGAAGAATGGTTGTATAAGAATTCGAAAACGATTAACTTTGACTGCTAATTCTAAAATTATGAATGCGCAAACGCTTTCTTATCCATTTAGTTCCATGCAGCTGGAGTTGCTAAAATTATATGCCCGGAATATAAGCGAGGAAGATTTATTAGCCATCAAAGAATTGCTGGCTCAATATTTCGCTAAAAAGGCTACAAAATTGGCTAACAAAGCCTGGGATGACAAAGGTTTGAACGCGGACGCCATTTTGAATACGCACATTCGTAAGTAGTATGCATTAAATAAACGCTAAAATTCGTATCTTTGTGGATGATCAAAGCAAATCAACTCACACAGACGGAAGTATCGACCTTGCGGGAGGCTCAAAAGAACTCGGATAAGGCGCATTTCAGGAACCGGTGTTT
>JBBRMZ010000220.1:0-7479 GCA_038230555.1 Chitinophagales bacterium | reverse complement strand
CATCGGGATCACAAACATCGATCCGCTGAAATACAAGCTCCTCTTCGAGCGTTTCCTGAACCCCGACCGTAAATCCATGCCCGATATCGACACGGATTTTGACGACGAGGGTCGCCAGAAAGTGATCGACTACGTGGTGGAGAAATACGGCAAGCGGCAGGTCGCGCAGATTGTGACCTACGGCACCATGGCCGCAAAAATGTCGATCAAAGACGTCGCCCGGGCGCTTGATTTGCCGCTTTCTGAGGCGAACTTTCTGGTTAAATTAGTCTCCGACAAACCGGGGATCAAATTGAACCGCCTATTGACGGCGCCCCTTTCGGGCGAAGGAAGTTTGGCAGATAAAGAAGGGCTGAACGGCGAGGATATAGACAACGCTAAAAAACTCCGCGAAATCCTCGGCGGCAACGACGAGCAGGCGGCTACTTTGCGGGAGGCTATGCGGCTCGAAGGTTCGGTGCGCGGCACCGGCGTTCATGCGGCAGGTATTATCATCGCGCCTAAAGACCTGACCGACATTATCCCCGTTGCGACGTCCAAAGAGTCCGTATTGTTGATCACGCAATTCGAGGGCAATGTCATCGAAGAATCGGGCGTCATCAAAATGGACTTCCTGGGTTTAAAAACCCTGACGATCCTGCGCGACGCGCTCCGGCTGATCGAGCAGAACCACCAGAAAAAGATCGACCTCGACGAACTGCCGCTGGACGATGCTAAAACCTATCAGCTTTACCAGCGCGCGGAAACCAACGCCACTTTCCAGTTTGAGAGCGCCGGGATGCAAAAATACATGCGCGAACTCAAGCCGGATAAATTCGACGACCTGATCGCCATGAACGCGCTTTATCGTCCGGGGCCGATGGATTATATTCCGACTTTCATCAACCGGAAACACGGGCGCGAAAAAGTAGCCTACGATCTTCCGGAAATGGAAGAATACCTTGACGAGACCTACGGCGTCACCGTCTACCAGGAACAGGTAATGTTGTTATCGCAAAAACTGGCTAATTTCAGCAAAGGCGACGCGGACGTGCTGCGCAAGGCGATGGGAAAAAAACAGTTGTCCGTCCTGAATAAAATGAAGGCGCAGTTCATGGAGGGCTGCAAAAAGAACGGCCATCCCGCAGCCGTTTGCGAAAAAATATGGACCGACTGGGAAGCATTCGCGCAGTATGCTTTCAATAAATCGCATTCTACCTGCTACGCTTTAGTCGCTTACCAGACCGCTTACCTGAAAGCGCATTACCCGGGCGAATACATGGCCGCGGTCATGTCGAACAACCAGGCGAACATTGAGAAGATCACTTTCTTCATGGAAGAATGTCAGCGTATGGGGGGGGCCGTCAAAGGGCCGGACGTCAACGAAAGCGACGCGCGGTTCTCCGTCAACCAGAAGGGGGAAGTACGCTTTGCCATGAGCGCCATCAAAGGCGTGGGCGAGGCCGCCGTGGAAGCCCTCGTCCTGGAGCGAAAAGCCAATGGTCCGTATCTAACCTTTTTCGACCTTGTTCGTCGCGTTAATTTGCGCGCGCTGAATAAGAAAGCCATCGAATCCCTGGCGTATGCGGGCGCGTTCGACGGTTTTGGTCATCCCCGCGCTATGTTTTTTGCGCCTTCCGATAAATACGATTCATTTATCGAACACGCTCTAAAATATGGCGCCGCTTATCAGTCCCAGAAAGCGGACGCGGAGAATTCCCTTTTCGGGGGAAGCAAGGAAATCATGCTGACCGATCCGGCCACGCCGCGCCATGCGGAATGGACGCTGATTGAAAAACTCAACCACGAAAGGGAAGTCATCGGCATTTTCCTCAGCGGCCATCCGCTCGACGATTACAAAGTGGAAGTGAACGCTTTTACCAACTGCACCCTCGACCGGATTGAACTGTTCAAAGGGCAAAAAGTCAAGATCGCCGCTTTTGTGGCGTCCGCCGCCGACCGCGCGACCAAACGGGGCGTCGGTTTCGGCAGCTATGTCATCCAGGATTATAAAAGCAGCCTCGAATTTCCGCTCTTCAACGAGGACTATATGAAATTCAAGCACCTGCTTCAACCGGGCTCGTCGGTTTTCATCGACGCCATGTACCAGCCCCGCTACAACGGCTCCGATTACGAACTCCGCATCAAAGAGGTCCGGCAACTGGCAACCATCGGCGAAACCATGACCGAAAGCATTACGCTGATGATCCCGCTCGAACAAATATCGCCCGACCTGATGGGCCGTATCGACCGCCTTTGCGCGGATCATTCCGGCAAGCACAAACTCAAAATGACGGTGCTGGACGGCGTCAACCGCCAGAAACTGGAACTATTTTCGACCAACAAAAAAGTCAACGTGGACGGGGATCTGATCGGGGCGATTGAAAAGGTTGGGTTGAGTTATAAAGTGAATTGAAAATACAAGTCAACATAAAGCGCATATTATTTTGATCTTTACTTTAGGACCCGGCAATATTATTTTATCATTGCCAATTTTCCCGACCATATTATTTTTTTATCCTCCGTTAAAATACAAATATAAGCCCCCGACGCAAGACCCGAAATATCCCCCGACAGATTAGTCGCGCCCGCTTCCAAAGTAAAGGTCTTTACAAATCGTCCGATGAGATCGTATATTTTTAATTCGGCGACGCCGTTAAGCGGCGCTTCAAACGATAAATTAAACGTTCCGGTCGTCGGGTTAGGATAAATCTCGGCCTTCAATACATCCGTTTCCGAAACCGCTGTCGTGCACGGCGTTTTTGACGCGCCTAATCGAAAATAGGGATAATTCGGGACGGTGCGGTTGAGGCTCGGCAAGGTAACCGCTCTTTGAACAACTTTACATGCCAAACCTAAACTATCGGGATATTCGATTACATGCAAATATTGGCTTCCGACATAAGTGGATATGTAAATTTTTCCGTCGGGTGCTAATCTTGGATAAGCAAAAACTGTTTGCGCGGTTCGCTCGTCTCTATAACCGTCGTAAGCGGCCACCACTATTCTGGAATGCTCAATATCTTTGCTCTGCAAATCATATTGTAAAATAAAAAAATCGGACGATACGTAAAGAAAGCGGGAATTAGGGGATATTGCAATTCCCCAAACGATATCTAAGCCTTTATCCAAAGAATCGTTTTTAACCTTAAAAGAAATTGTATCGCTTAATAAACCAGCACATCTATCAAATTTGAAAACGTTAATACGGTTGTCAGGGCCAAATATATCTATTAGATTTGCGTATATAGTACCATCGGGCGAAAATGCGGCGTCTATATATCTGTTAATAAGTCCCCCTTTTTGTTCGCCTTCTATATGAATTCCTTCCTGGTCTAATAGCATTCTTATAAAAATGTTGGAATAAGCTTTTTGCGCCATAATCCACCAATTTTTTCCATCAGCATGTCTAACAGCGGTTATGCTAACACCGAATGTATCTTTAGATATTATATTATGGTTTTCTCTTACCTTCCCTTTTCCATTATTTATATTCATATCAATGTAATTATAAAATAATGAGGTAAGGCCAGAGTTTTGATAAGGTTGGCCGGGAACGTCCCAAAATTTAGTTTGTCCCATTATATTGATGTATTGGCCGGGATGGTTGGGAAAGGGTAGCGTCAAAACAGTTTGAGCAGATATACACCCATTTGTAGTAAAATGATTATAAGAAGTGCTATCGCAGCTGAAAATATGGTACCCGCCATCCATTATGTTACCCTCCGCATTTAAAAAATTAACGCCGTTGGTATAAAATTGTAAAGCGCCTAGAGAATCGCATATATTTGAATCGGTAAAATAGTAAAAGTTTATATCTGCTTCATTTGCTCTTATCTTTACTGGTGAATAATTAAAGTCTAAAATAGAGCCGTTAGCCAAGCCCCCGAATTCATATCCAATAACCCATATATAATCATTTTTTTGAGCGGATAGAGAGGAAAATTTAAATAATAAAACTATTAATATTATAATTTTTTTCATAATTTTAATTATAAAAAAAGCGATTAGGAATGCCCGTACGAAACATACCAAATCGCTCAAATGAAAAAATTTATTTCTTAACGATAACTAATTTTTGAGACCATACCGCATGATTTCCTTCAAATAATCTGCATATATAAATACCATAAGACAAATCTGAGACGTCCATATCAAAATGAGTCTCGCCTGCCTTAATTAAAAAAGAACCTGTTTGTTTGCCGGTAATATCAAACAAATTCAACCTCCCATCATTGTCAAACGGGGTGCCCAGTTCTAAAGTAAAACCTCCGGTTGTTGGATTTGGATATATACTATTAATGAATGATTGGGTTCTATTATCCGATACTGTTTTTATTTTCGTAGCAATTTGACCGTCGCAATTTTTCTTATCGTCGTAAAATAAAGTTTTATAGGTACTTTGCAAAGAACGGGCAAAAAAAACGGCGTTTCCCGATAAAAACGGGCATTGCGCAGAGATGCGATCGATTTCCTGTTTTTGCGCAGCACTAAACGTAAATACACCCTGCGCTATTGTATTTAAATAAAGCCGGTGAATAGACTGCTCGTCTTTTTCATACGGTTCAATTGCGACAATCGCTTCGTTTGATTGAATAAGCTGGCTAACTGATTTTATTCTTTTTAACCGCTGCGTTTCCGTTATTTGCCGGTATTGAATAGCCTTAGGCAAAGCGTCAGAATATATTTTTATTTGGCTTGACCTTAAGCTGGAGCTGTCTGTTTTATTCGCCTTTTTAATTTGGGTTTCTAACAATCTTCCCAAGCTATCGGCAACGCTTAACACAGCCGCTAAACCATTCAATTGACCGGACGCAGTCGCGTCGATTTCATATAACGCTGCAAGAGATTGACCTATTTGATGTTGTTTGCCAATATTAGCAGAGGCGCTTTTTGTTGCAAAACTGGCAATGGCAGGGTTGGACAATAGCGAAGGAGTTGCCGACAATTTACTTAGCAACGCTCTTTGATCCAGCCATTTTAAACATTTAGTTAGAGGATTATTTAAAATCGTATCTCTTGCAATAGCCATATCTCCGTCAGAAGCGGTAACGCTAATAGTAGCTCCGGCCATAACGGCCATTACTCCTGGTTTGCTACAATTCCTTGCGTCAGGAAGCGCGCCCGGCGGGCAAGTTGGAACAAAAAATAAGGGAGGATATATATTGCCTGGCGCATTGTCACAAAAACTGGAATTATTAACAAAAGCTAGTGGGTCTGGCACATTCGCATAGGCAGTATAGAAAGACCCGGCGCCCCAAATATTACCATGATTATGTTGATAAAAATTAGCATTGAGAACATTCAAATCGTAAGTATGATTTGCAAAACTATTACCGAATATTATGGTATTGGAACCTCCTCCGTTAAAATCCAGGCCGTATCTGGTGCTAAGAAAATTATTACTACAAATAGTATTATTACTTGTATTCCACAACGTTGCGCCATAAAATGTAAATGCGTTAGAACTATAATTATTAATATTATTATAGTTCAAATAATTTTGCTGACAAGCGTTAAACCAAACTCCTCCTGCGCTCAGGCTATTGATCGTCGAATTTACATACATATTATTATTATAAACAACTGTATTTATCAAATTCTGTAAAAATATGGATAAGCCAATTCCTCCATTATTTCGCGATTCCGACGTCCGGGTGATGGTATTATTCTGAATGGTAGTTTTATTGGCTCCATTATATCCAACGACGCCAATTCCTGTTTCGTTAGCGGGTAAATTAATAATATTCCCGTCAATGAGAATATCGCTGTTTGTATTACTTTGAATAGCGGAAATACTTATTGCATTAAAGTAGGGAGGAAAAGCAGTTTTTGTTAAAACGCCAATGGTATTTGTTTTAGCGGTAAATGGCGAAGAAAGATTTTGCATTAAAATACCGTTCACGTCGGCGTTAATGGTATTATTATAAACATTAAAATTTTCCTGGTTTCCCCATATTCCGTTAGTTGTCGCATTGATGGTATTAGAAAAAATTGACGTCGTAAATATTGAATTTAAACCGATAACACCGTTTACCACATTATTCATAATAGTATTTGAAACGGTAATATAAGGGCCGGAATTATTTAGATATACCCCCGTATTTAAATTACTAAAATAAGTGGTGGCATATATTGACCCCACATTTATATAAGTGCACTGATTCCAGTATATTCCCGCAAAACTTTGGCCGCAGGTCGACGTAAGCCCTCCTGGATCTGTAAATGCCGGCTGGCCCGGATAACAGGGTTTTAAATTCCCGCCATTGAAAATAACCCCGTTGCCATTGTAAAAACCGGGCGTTTGAAAAAATAAGGGATTAAAAGAAGGTGGCACGTAAAAGCCAATATAATTGTTATTGAAAGCGATAGTGCTCAAAGTTAAGTTTGCGCTGCCGGAAGAACTGACCGCGTACAAAGCGTCGTTAATATTTCCGTAGGAGAGATTAACGACGCCGTTATTTGTAATGCCCTTCCACATTTGAGTGCAGCCATGTGTGTTGCATGAAAACAAAGATAGCGACGACCCCGACTGAACGACTATTTCCGCCCCCGGCTCCATGGCGAGCTCAGCTCCAAAAAAACTAACGATTTGATCGATAATCAGTTTTCCATATACATGATATGTGCCAAAGCCCATAAAAGAGGGCAATCCTGTTTGACTAAAATAGGTAACGCTATTGCTACAACTACTTCCGATGGTTTTATCGCCAAGATTAACTGTACAACTAGGCGTTAGAGGAACACTGGTTACAACAAAAGTTGGATAGAATGTTTTGACGCCCTCCGAGCAGGGGAGCGAAGCGGTAACAGTAAATGTTCCGGTATGAGCATACTGATGTTTGTAATTACCATTTGCGTCGACGCAAAAAATACAAGTTGTCCCGTCTCCCCAATCAACGGAATAGTTTGACGTTCCGCCTTTACAGGAAGGCGTTATAACGACTCCGCCGCAGGCGTCGGCCGACGTAGTAATGGTTAAATTGGCGCATGGACAAGTTTGCGCGGCGGCGTTAGGGGTTAGAAAACAAATTCCTGTCATAAACATTATATATAATAATATATAACGGGGGGGGGGTAAATTGATTTTTCATAAAATTGCTTTAGAATGGTTAAGAACTTGGTTGGAAACGAGAATGAGGTCTTGCAAGAAACTCAGCGCAATTTACTTCCTTTATTTTACAATACAAATTTTTTAACGCTATACCAGTTTTTGTAGAATAGTTACTATGTCTACTTAGCTACATTTATTCTTTAAATTTGCAGATACAAAATGCCTTAATAAATACGTTTTTGTGTAGCCCTTGTTTATTTTTAAAATTCATACTTGTTTTGCCTCTTTTTCATAGACCAAATTTTCCCAATGGTTACATCCGGCCTGATGCCGTATTCCGGCCCGTGGGGCGTTCCGCAAGTCGTTCATTTATTAAGGCGGACGATGTTCGGGGCTGTCAAGGCCGACGTGGATTTTTTTGCGAAAGGAACGCTGACCCAGGCGCT
>JBBRMZ010000219.1:0-7492 GCA_038230555.1 Chitinophagales bacterium | reverse complement strand
ATGCACCGTCCCCGGCGGCGGTTCTTTACATCCCCATGAAAGTTCGTTCAATTATTTTGAAGGCAGGATGAGCGAATTGCGGCAGGTTTTTATTGCCGAATTGGGGGATATTCTCAAAGCCGTTTTTGAGGAAGCCCAGTGGAAACCGTCCGACATAAAATATTTTTTCATTCACCAGGTTTCGCTCGATACCTTTGATACCCTGGCAAGAATTTTTAATTTGCCACGCGAGCGTTTTCTGCATAGCTTTACTAAATATGGCAATATTGCGGCGGCGTCCATCCCCGTCAACTTGCACGAAGCGGTGGCGGCGGGTAAAGTTCAGAAAGGCGATAAACTCATGTTTATCGGTTTTGGCGCGGGGATCAGTATCGGCCTGCAATTGATGGTTTGGTGATCCGGTACATTCTTAAATTTCAAAAAGCATGCTCCTTTACCGCTCGTCTTTATCCAATATCCTGGTAACGCTGAATAAAACGGAGCCGCTTAGAATAATGATTACGGAAGGTCAAAAAAGCGTCGCCGTTAGCGAAATATATAACGACGCGCTGAAAATAGCTTTCCATCTTCAGGAACTGGGATTTGAAACTGGCGACCGCGTCGCCATCGCCGCGCCGCCGAACGGGGAGTTTATAAAAATTTTCTACGCGCTCGTGTTTTTAAAAGCCGTCGTCGCCATTATTGATCCCGAAATGGGACGCGATAACTATCAGTCTAAACTTCGCCAATTCAATCCGAACTGGGCTTTTGTAGATTCAAGGCTGTTACTTCTTCAGGAACACCCGGTATTGAGGTATTTCTATTTAAAGAAATTCAGGACCACGCCCTACTTTCCTTATACGCCGACCGCTAAAATGATTGCATGCGGCGCTATTTTACCTATTTTCCAAAAGAAAAAATTCCTGAAACGTTGGTTAAAAGCGTCTCCGCCTGCCGACATCCGATGGGCAAACAACGAGCCCGAGATTTCCAACGGTTCGGATGATCTCCGCGCGCCTGATTCCGGCGATGAATTTCTAATTACTTATACTTCCGGAACGCTTGCCGAACCCAAAGGCGTCGTTCATACTTTTGCTTCTTTATTCCATAGCATAACCCTGATCGGCGAACTGCTTGACCGGTCGACGGAAAACCTGATCGCGACTTATTTGCCTCATTATATGCTGATCGGATTTTGCGTCGGGACGCCATCTATTATGTACAAACCCGCGCTTCCCGCCGCCGATAGGCTCGCCTTTTTTGATACCCGTGGAGTTACGACCATTATGGGGCCGCCCAGCGATTTTATATCTTTGATTGAATACTGTGAAACAAACAAAACGTTGTTTCCCGCCAGCCTTCAACATCTCCTGCTGGGGGCAGCGCCCGTTACCAGACGCTTTCTAAAGAGATTATCGGAAGTCATTCAGCCTCATACCCGCATTACTTGTTTATATGGCATGACGGAAAATCTGCTGGTTGCGACTATAGACGGGCGTTTTAAAAAAGAATATGAGTGCGAGGGCGATTTGTTGGGTAAACCCGCGAAAGACGTAACCATTAAAATTGTGGAAAATGAAATCTGTATTCAGTCCGGTCAACTATTCAAAGGTTATTTTCAACTCCCTGCCAGAGCGCCTTTTCATCCATCCGGGGATTTAGGCGCCTTCGATAAAAATAACTTTTTAGTCCTGACCGGCCGAAAAAAGGACATGATTATCCGAAGGCACCAGAATATTTACCCGGCCATTTACGAGTCCACCGTTAACCAAATGGACGGCGTCACCGAGGCCGTTTTCGTTGGCGTATATGACGACGAACAGCACGATGAAAAAGTCTATTTAATTATTGAAGGCGACAGGCTGAGCAAAAACGACGTTTTTCAGCTCCTAAAAACCGGTAAATACTCGATTGACCAGGAAGCGCTTCCCGATGAAATTCTTTTTATGACGCTTCCCAGAAGCGGCAGGCAACGCAAAGTCGACAAAACCGCGATCCGCGACTATATAAAACAAAACCAACTCTGATGAAGATCATTATTTCGGGAGCGACCGGCTTTGTCGGCGCCCATTTAACGCGCTACTTTTCGAGGAAAGGCCATGAGGTGATCGCGCTCGGTCGCGCTCAACATCCGCCCGCGCGTTTACTGGAGTTTGCCGCCTATCACCCCGTAGACTGGACATCTGGAATTCCTGCCATAGACGCCGACATCGTGATTCATGCCGCCGCGTTAGCTTCCGACTCGGCGTCCTATAAAGATTTATACGCCGCCAACGTGGAAGGAACCCGGCGCCTGATTGAAGCGTCGGAAGGCGTCGCTACTTTTATATTGATTTCCTCCTCGTCCGTGTATTCGTACCGCGATAACCTGCCCAAAGCGGAGGCCGACGCCGGGAAAGATTTTGATTTTCTGACAGATTACGGGAAAACCAAATGGCTATCGGAACTTGAATTAGCTAAAAACATTAATCCGCGTCAAAAGCGGTTAATTATCCGTCCGCGCGTCGTTTACGGCATTGGCGACCGCGTTATTTTACCGAGGTTGTTAAATATGGTCAAAGGCGATCAATTTGTCATGCCCGGCCCGATGAAAAACCTAACCTCGCAAACCAACGTCCGACAAATTTCTAAGCTGATCGACTGGTATATAACTCTGTCAGCGTCCGAAAAAAAGAATTTAACCCTTAATCTGGCCGACCTCTTGCCTTATAGAATGGGCGAAACTACGCATGAATTACTTTCCTTTTTGACTGATCAACCGTTAAAGAAAAAGATCGTCCCCATCGCTTTAATCAAGGGAATTGCCCGAATGGGACTTTCCAAAAACGTCACTAAATTTCTCGTCGACGCCGTTACCCACGATTGCGTATTAGACCTTTCGTTTTTAAAAACCCTTTATGCTATCCCCCCGGAGTTAACCCTTCAAAATGAATTAGCGCCTCTGAAAAACTGGATCACAAAGTTAGGCGGGTTAGAAGAATATCATAAAAAACCGGACGCGGCGCCCTGGTTATAATTTCAATTATCCGGTACAAGCGAAATAATTTGATATCGATAAAGCGTATAAGAATACGCTGAAAGCGATTCACATTGAATGCGCCCGTCGCTATCAATCTGCTTGACTCCGTTTTTACCCTCTCCCATTAGTTTGGTGAGCAGGACCTTTTTACCGGCAGGCAGGCAGGTTTTCAGCCAGGCGCTTTTATTCCTATTGTATTCTCTAAAGATGAGTAAATAGCCGCGGTTACCCAAAATAGATTGAAAGCCCGTCCAGGACCTCCCGGAGGGTTCTTCTCCGATGGGGAAAATTCGTCCCTGATGTATCGCTGTTTGCAACTTGCGGTAGCGTTTAATAACAGGCGCCATTTTAAAACCTTTTTCGGGTAAGCCCGTCGCTTCCATCCAGGCTAAGGGCTGAGCCATCATGGTTAAAGCAAATTCGTACTCCATCGATATTTTTGAAGGAGCAAGGGGATCGTCTGCGGGGTATTTATCCGCATTGCGGAAATTATTTAAAAATTCAATCTGGAAATTTTGGGGAGGGATATAACGGGAAAGACTCCACAAGTTACGAAGCGTCCAATGGGGATAATAATTCCCCCAATCCGTGTAGCGGTTTTCCAGGAAAATATTGCCGTATTCATTGAAATAATGATATCCGTTCCGGCGGCCCGCCGTGACGTCCAGGTTGAAAACTGCTTGCCTATTGGTTGCAGACATGATGGTATCCAGCATTTTACGAAAATTTACCTCGCCTGTTTTATCTTTGATCTGTACGCCGTCAATTTTAAAGGTACGTATGCCGTATTGCTTATATATTTTAATCAACGCTCCTGCGTCGTCGCTCCAATGAGCGTAACTGTCGTCCTGGCTGGGATTAAACCATAAACAAATTTCAATACCCAGTTTTTTGGATAGTTCCATGACCGGAGTTAATCCATTCGGGAATTTTTTTAGGTCAGGGTTCCAGTAATTCGGGACGCTCCATATCCGGTTCAGGGAGCCGCCGTTTAAAGCAGAATTGGAAGAACGCCCGCTTTGCCATCCGTCGTCGATTTGAAAATGACTAATTCCAAGACGATGCGCCGCGACCAGTTCCTTTAATATGAAAGCTTCGCTTATATGCGAATCCTGGTTACGGTCGCCCCATGTATTCATCATGACCATTTCATCCCTTCCCGGCGCATGTAAACGTATTTGTTGTTGGTAAGCGCGCAATGCAGTTAGCCTTCCCAATTTTCCGCCGCCGGTTACGCCGGTGACGAAACCATAACACCGCGTCCATTTTTGGCTATCCAGATCGTCCGGCGAGACCCCTATTCCCGCACATTGGACGACGCCGGTTTTAACCAAAAAATCGAAACCCGGATAAGCTAATTGTACGTCGGAAGCAGGCGCTTCTTTCAAAATAAAGACGCCATGGTCTTCCAGAACTTCGTCGGCAAACAGCAAATTCCCTTTCAACTTACTTTCTCCCCGATACGTTAATTGCTCATATTCCTGGACGAGGTTATTATTGCGATCGGTAATATCAAAAAATTGTACCGCTTTCATCCGCCAATGTTTGCCGGGAAGAAACAGGCTTTCCATGACGGTCGCTTTGACGTCGTTTTCCTTGACAATCGCGTCATTTTCAATATTGCGTAATTCGCCCTGCCTGGCCGCTTCGGCAAGCCATTTGGCATGGACGCTTCCTCTTAAATAATAATCGCAGGCAATAGCCGGGCAATCCGGATAAATGCGAAACTCCCTTTTAATTTCCAGGCTTCCAAACGAGGCCGTAACAGTCGCTTCCAAGTAAGCGGGAGTTGTAGAATTGGCCGGTATTATTTTCGTTTCTAAGAGGCCGTTTTGCGCAGGTCCGGCGCCTGGTAACGTACAATCAGGATCGTTACCATTCAATATCCAGCTATGGCGTCTTTTTTTATCAGTTATAATAACACTGATAAGATCCCCTCCATTCCATCGAAATGATCTGCTGATCAGCGTATTTTCCAGCGTCAGTATGTTGTCTTTTAATACGGCATGGCAGGATGATATGCCGTTTTTTGGTATGGAATAATCTGTTTGCGCAAAAGCAAAGGGGCAAAAACCGGATATAAAAATTAGATAAAATAATTTCATTTTATTTTTCATGCGGTATGCACATTCTGGCGAGAAGCAAATAGCTGTCGGAAGAGTAATTTAGCCTTATTGCAAAAAATCGTTATTCCTTTGCCATTCGCATTAGCGAACTTTCATTTATGGAAATGGAAATTTTTGAAATTTGCTCCCTAAAAGCATTACCTTCTAAATCCCGTGTTTAGTTAATTACCTAATCGTAAATTTTAGCCCATTGGTTATAAGCGTTCTAAGTTTCCGTATTTCAATAATTTACTTTTAGTTTGCCAAAAGAGGCGTATAGACGCAAGATTTTGCGTCTATACGCCTTGGTACGGTTATATGCTTTCTTTCTTTTTCCGTCTTGTTTTGAACATCTCCACCACGTCTTTTTCACTGATGAACTTCAGGTCGACAAAAACGGAGGAAACGAATTTCTTTATATCCTGATAATCCCGTCCCCTTTTGTCTGTAAAATAGACGAGTAATTTTTGAATATAGGCGAGCGATATATCTCTGATCCGCTGGCTAAAATGTTGATTCGTAAAAATATGTATATACGCCGTAAATACTTCCGATATCTTGAAAAACTCGCGGTACTCCCGCTCTTCGAGATGCGTGATATACGGATGAAAATAAGCGTAGATCATTTGCCGGATCGTGGAGTTAACGGTAGAAAGGCCTTCATGGCTATTATAAAAATTTTTAACGGCTTCCATGACGTCCGGCTTTGCGTATCCTTTGGAATGTACCAGGTCGGCCAATTGATAATAATCGGTCAACAGGTCGGGATAAGTTTTGTCGACCAAACGGGAAGCCTTATTTTCCGCTTTTACATCGACTGCAAGACCCGCTTCATGCATTTCCAATAAGAAAGCAAGGTACCGTTCCGCGAAATCAGCCTCGGCATGGCGTGTAGCGTTAAAAACCTTTTGCGTTTCTTTTTCTTCCTCCTCGTTGAGTTGAAAAAAATGGTTGGAAAGGCATAATACTTCGATCAGTTCGGTTGAGTTTTTAAACTCAGGGTTAGCGATGAACCGGACAATATAAGGATTTAAACTGCTGTTATCCAGATTTTTGGACACGCGGTACATCAGGAAATGTTTCAGGTCCGGGTACTCGACTTTAAGTTCGGCAAACGTTTCCGGGAAATCGGCGGAATGGAAATTTTCCCGGACAAACTGAGCGTGGTAACGCTTATACCCGCCCGCCCGGTCTTTAGGATCTCGGAACTTATCCATTTTATTGCTTTGCAGATAGTAGCGGAGCCGTTTATTAGCCAGCGAATTGATAATATCGGTGATCCAGATATCGCTGCTCAAGGCAAACCCCATTTGAACGGTCTGACCGATCCTTTTCTTAATAAATTCAAAGTTAGAAGATTCGCAGATCGCCATCAACGTATCCCGAAAATGATTTTGCGGACGCGTGTACTTGGTCAGGCCGTTTACCTGGCCGCGCAGAACGGAATAGCCAAGCACTTTGGGAAGGAATAAACCCTCAAAAACATCGTTGCGTAAAATGGTTTCAAAAGTAATGAGTTGAAGGGGGTCTTTAATGGCGACTTCATGATGCAAACGGGCAATATGCGGCTCGTAGGCGTCCTGCAACGCCTTATATTCACCCTCTTCTTCGGTCTCCATAAATTGGGCGTATTCGTCAGAGCCCTGAATTGCCTGGGCAATTTGTTCAAGGCGCTCTAGATAATGTTGACTTAAATCCTGCATAGCTTACCTTTTTTACGTGCAAACCTGATAGAACGACAAGCGGTTCTACCAGGTTTGCTATGACTAAATAACTGATAATCAATAAATTACGATAATACGCTAATTTCTCCGTCTAAAAATATTTTGGAGATAACGTACTCATTTATCCGGCGTTTTATTCTGCCTGCGCTTCGGGAACGGCTTTGGCCGGTTTGTTTTTTGGTTTGCCGAACACTTGTTCGTGGAAAACACGCTTTTCAGTAGCCGTCTTCTCAAAACGCTCGGTCGCTTTCTGCTCTTTAGCGTCTATAAAAACCTGATTCTGCGTTTGGGCCTGTTCTTCCGTTAGCGCTCCTTTTTGAACGCCGCGCGCTAAATGTTTGCGGTGCATGACGCCTTTGAAACGCAGAATCGCCGTTACGGTATCCGTAGGCTGCGCTCCTTTAGTCAGCCATTCAAACGCTTTATCGCGGTCCAGGTCGATAGTGGCGGGTTTGGTCATCGGGTTATAAGAGCCGATTTTTTCAATGAAGCGCCCGTCTCTCGGCGCGCGGGCGTCTGCGATAACGATGTGATAAAAAGGCGCTTTCATACGTCCTTTTCTCTGTAATCTGATCTTTACAGCCATTAAGTGGAAAATTTATAGTAAACATTTCCTGCATACTCCGTAAACGGACGGCAGGTTTTTCAAATTTGGCTGCAAATAT
>JBBRMZ010000218.1:0-7531 GCA_038230555.1 Chitinophagales bacterium | reverse complement strand
CCACAATATCGCCCGTATTGATGATCGGCTCCATTGAGTTGCCGGTGACCGGGAAAGCAACCAGGCTTCCGCCGGAGATACCGGGCAAGGAAAAATAATTGTTTTGCTCGCGCGTGAAACTGTCCAGGCTAACGGCGGCTCCGGCAAAGGCTTCCACGGAAGTAAAAAGAATATTGCCCGGCGTAGATCCTTCCGGTATGTTATAAAAATCGGCAAACGGGGCCGAAACATTTTTTGTTTCAAAAGGAGTTCCCTCGCCTTCGATAATAAACTCTTCATTGATTCCGTAAGCGCGGCAAAAAGAACGCGCCTGGCTATAGTCGATGACCCGCTTGCTTTCCGGGTCTAAATAGGCGCGGATGATGTGACCATAGCTTTTATTTCCTAAAACCCGTTCCGCCACGTCTCCTACGCCCTTTCCATTGCGGTCATTTTTAACAATAACGCCTTTATCTTCCAGAAGATGGAAAACCCGGACAAACCTGTTGTTTAATAATACCCTGTCTTCTCTGATCATGACTTATGTTTTTTTGATGTAAGAATGTATTGAAAGAAAGTGAAAATCGCTGCAATTCAAAACAATTATGCTGCAAACATAAAACATTTAATTTAAACAAACAAATATTTTTAAATTTTTTGTTGCTATTTTTAATCATTTTTTTATTTATCCGTTTGATTTTGCTTTTCAAATTCAACATTTGAAAGCGACGTTTTCTATTTTGAAGAAAAAAGCCTTATCTTTACCCATTCAAACAATTTTTATGCGCGGGCTTTAGCCGCAGTTTTCTAGAAAAAATATTATATGGGGCTTGTCATTTCCCTTTTAAATCATAAAGGCGGGGTAGGCAAAACCACCAGCGCCATTAATATTGGAGCCGGTTTTGCAGAGTTAGGGAAAAAATCTTTACTACTTGATCTGGATCCGCAGGCTAACCTGACGCTTTCTTTGGGTATCCCCCGGCAGAGGGTAACTATTTATGAAGCGCTTCGCGGAGAAGGAGATCTTACGCCTTACGAATATAAGCCCGGTTTGCACGTCGTTACTTCTTCGCTCGATTTGTCCGGCGCGGAGATGGAACTCATCAATGAAGCCGGCAGAGAATATATTTTGCGCGAATTATTTTCTACCATCATCGACGACTATGATTTTATCATCATTGACTGCCCGCCTTCTTTAGGCTTGTTGACGCTCAACGCATTGACCAGCAGCCAGTTTGTGGTAATCCCTTTACAGACAGAATTTTTGGCGCTTCAGGGGTTAGCCAAAATCAAACAGGTCATTGACAAAGTAAAATTCAGGTTGAATAAAAGCCTGGAAATTGCGGGCGTAGTAGCGACGATGTACGATTCGCGCCGCGTGCTCAACCGCGACGTGGTGGAGGCCATCCATAAATACTTTGGGGAGAAGGTTTTTAAAACCTATATCCGGGATAATATAGCGCTGGCGGAAGCTCCGGCGCAACGAAAAGATATTTTTTCATATAGCCCTAAAAGTTCCGGCGCGGAAGATTATATGGCGCTTTGTAAAGAGATATTGGAGAGAACAGAGAAAGCGGCCGCGCATACCGTCTGAATTTTAATGTAAGCGTTCAAACCTTATTTGCTATAATATTTAAAAACTACACCTGAATGATGAATTTCCAATAAATTAAAAATCAATTTATTGGATAATTCATAATTTATCATTTATCACTACTTTACCGCGTGGCAAAGAAAAAATTTAGCGCCGGATTAGACGACCTTTTTGGAGAAACCAGGGAGGCAATTCAGGACGCGCAGCCTCCGCAACCCGTCTTCGCTATCGAGGAAAAGCCGGGCGAGACCGTCAGTCCCCGACGGACGACCTCCAAAAACTTCGCTTCCGACCTGGACGCGCTTTTTCGGGACGCTTTTACCGTTTCTTACGATGAACCGGGCGCCGGGCAAAAAAAAGGCGCTTCTTCAAAAGACGACCTGTTCGGCGCTGAAAGAAGCGCGTATAAAAACCCGTTAAGCGGTTTGGACGCCCTTATCCGTCAGACCGTCGACACGTCGCTCGCCGGATTTGATCACGCGCCTATTAAACGGATCACTTTTGTGTTTGAAAACCAGAAAATCGAAAAGCTGAAATCCATCGCTAAAAGGGAGCACAGTTTTTTAAAAGACTTAGTAAACGGCGTTATTTCTGAATTTATAGATAATTATGAGCAGAAAACAGGAAAACTCATATAACGAGTTATTAGATAATTTACGCCTACTTTGATATTTGACAGACGCTATTACCTATAAAAAGCCAACTTACCGCCTTGATGCAGGTTCCCAACGATTTACGCCTTTATTATAACCATACCATCCATCCGGAACTTCTCCGCTTGGAGCGCTTGCGCCATCGCCTGATCCTGTTTTTGGCGGCCTCTTTCCTGGTATTATTTGGCGTGGTTTTTTTACAAATTTATATGCGTATCCTTTTTCTGACGCTGTCGCTGATGATCCCGCTGATCCTTTATATCTCTTTTATTTTTTACGAGTTTGAACGCTTCCGCAAGCAGTTCAAACCAAAAATTGTCGCGCTTATCCTGGACTTTATCAACCGCAGCGTCGATTTCAGGGACTTGAAGTATATAGAGGACGGCGAGATCAAACCTGAAGTTTTTCAAAAAAGCCGCCTGTTTAATACCGCCGCGCCTGATTATGTCGGCGAAGATTATATAGAAGGAAAAATCCGGGAACAGGAATTTGAAATGAGCGAACTATCTGTCAAAGAGTTTTCTCCGGTCAGAAACCGGCTGGATGATATTTTTCGCGGCGTTTTTCTGCATACGCAATTAAACCGGCAGGTGACCGGGGAGATCCTCGTGCTGCCCAAACATTTGCGCCAATACCTGAGCGCCACCATTAAAGCGTTTACCGTCAAAGGCAGTTGGGTGATTGAAACCAAAAACGAACGATTCAAAAGTAATTTCCTGGTTTTTGGAACGACTGACGCCGACGTCCACGACTTCCTTTCCAACGAAATGCAGGAATCCATTTTATACTATAAAGACCGCACCCAGAAAGAAATGTATATTTCATTCATCGAGTCGGACCTTTTTATTGCAGTTACCCAGCCCAAGGACCTGCTGGAGCCGGCCATCTGGCAATCCAACGTTAGTTTTGACCTGGTGGCCGAGTTTTACGAAGACTTGACCTTATTGATGAGTATTGTCCGGGATATTGATGCGAATGCCTGATTATGCCATTTTTTTACCTGGTCCCTTTACAGCGTCTTACCCCTGCTTTTTAAGGCGTTTAAAAAAGTAAATCTTTGTATATTTACATCCTGCCGCTTTATTCCCTTAATTTCATCTTCGGCAATTCTTTAATTCAAATCGGCTACCATATTTCATCATTCATATTTCACTATTTTTGATTAACGTAATTACTTTTGGCGAAATGATGATGCGGCTGTCTCCACCCGCGTCGGGCCGGTTTTTCCAGGCGACCTCGTTTGACGCGCATTTTGGCGGCGGCGAAGCCAACGTTTCAGTGTCTCTTGCTCATCTTGGAATTTCCAGCGCCCACGTTACGCGCTTTCCGGACAACGAATTAGGCTATGCCGCCGGGGCTTTCCTGAAAAAACACGGCGTCGATACGCGCTTTGTTCAGTACGGCGGCCCGCGGCTGGGCTTATATTTTTTTGAAAATGGTTCCGCTATGCGACCTGGGAAAGTAGTGTACGACCGCGCAGGTTCTGCTTTTGATTGTTTAAATCCCGACGATTTTAACTGGGAGAAAATATTGGAGGGCGTCCGTTGGTTTCATTGGACGGGAATTACGCCCGCAATATCGGCAGCCGCCGCCGAAGCCTGTCGGCAAGCGTTAAGCGCCGCTAATAAGCTGGGTATTTATGTTTCCGCCGACGTCAATTTTCGTAAAAACTTGTGGCGGTATGGCGCATCGGCGTCAGAGGTGATGGAACCTTTGGTCGCTCAGTGCGACCTGATCGTATGCGGACCGCCGGAAGCGACAGAATGCCTCAATATAACGCCTCCTGTGAACGACGCCCATCCGTTTATCTTTATGGCGGAACAATTGATGAAAAAATTTCCAAAGCTTAAAAAGATCATTGCCACCCGCCGCGATTCGGTTAGCGCCAATCACAACCGTCTGACTGGTCTGCATTATGACGAATCGGGTTATATGGAAAGCGCGACCATTGAAATTACGCCCATCGTCGACCGCATTGGCGGAGGCGACGCTTTTATGGCAGGTTATATTTACGCAATGCTGAAAAATATGCCTATCCGCCAGGCGCTTGAGTTTGCAACCGCCGCGTCCGCCCTGAAACACACGTTCCCCGGCGACGTCAATTTAGCGACCGCCGAAGAAATAGAAGCCCTCATGAACGGAAATAATACCGGCAGGTTAATCAGATAATTGAAGATCTACAAATTCTGGATTTTATATTTCATATTTTATATTTCATATTTTAAAATGGATTCCTTCTTTACTAAAGCGCAGATCATAGAAAAAATGACGGCCTTTCCCGTCATTCCGGTCTTCTATCATCCGGACGTTGAAACAGCCAGAAATGTGTTAAGCGCCTGTTATCGGGGCGGAGTCCGGTGTTTTGAATTCACCAATCGCGGCCCGGAAGCGGAATCGGTTTTCAGCGCGCTATATCCGTTTGTCCGCGAAAATTTTCCCGATCTTGCGCTGGGGATCGGCACCATCTACAACGTCCCCCAGGCGGAAATCTTCATCCGGATGGGCGCCGATTTTTTGGTGCAGCCCGTCACGACCGAAGACGTAGCCGACTACTGCAAAATACATCAGCGCGTCTGGATCCCAGGGGCCATGACGCTCAACGAAATCTATCAGGCTTATTTACTTGGAGCGGACGTCGTTAAAGTTTTCCCTGGCAACCTCTTAGGGCCCGAATATATCAAAGCAATCCGGGGGCCGCTGCCGCACGTGAAAATGATGGTCACCGGCGGCGTGGAGCCGACCGTCGAAAGCCTGAAAGCCTGGTTCGACGCAGGGGTCGTCAGCGTGGGCATGGGATCGCAACTATTTTCCTCCACAGCGCTGGCGTCCAAAAGCTGGAACGAGATCGAACGAAACTGCCATACGCTTATCCAATACGCGTCAACCCGTTTAACATGACGCCCGCTTTAGCTGCAATTGGAAAATACCGCTGGACGGTCGTGTGGTTCCTGTTCTTTGCCACTTCTATCAATTACCTCGACCGGCAGATCATCGGTTTACTGAAACCTACCCTGGAAAAAGAATTCCTCTGGACGGAACTGGATTATGGCCGCATCGTCACCGCGTTTTCCATTGCCTACGCGGCCGGCCTGCTCCTGTTTGGCCGTTTTACTGACCGGATCGGCGTTAAACTTAGCTATTCTTTTTCCATCGCCGCCTGGAGTGCGGCGGCTATGCTGCACGCCGCCGTCGGCGGGACGGCCGGTTTTATGGGCGTTCGCGCTTTTTTGGGGTTGGGCGAATCCGGAAATTTTCCTGCCGCCATCAAAGCTGTTACCGAGTGGTTCCCTTTAAAAGAACGCGCTTTTGCCACCGGGTTGTTCAATTCGGGGGCCAACATTGGCGCGGTTGCCGCCCCAATCGCCGTTCCGTGGCTTTTGGGCTCGTATGGGTGGAGAACGGCTTTTGTAGCTACGGGCGCCGTCGGGCTAATCTGGCTGCTTTTCTGGCTCCTGTTTTACCAGTCGCCGGATAAGCAAAAAAAGCTGTCGGCGGCGGAATATGATTTTATACATTCAGATACTTTAGCGGGCGACGCCGCGCCGGCGCCTATTCCCTGGCTTCGGTTGTTTAGCTTCCGGCAAACCTGGGCGTTCGTTTTTGGCAAGGCGCTGACCGACCCGATCTGGTGGTTCTTTTTGTTCTGGCTTCCGTCCTACTTTTCGCACGCTTTCCAGCTCGACCTGAAAAAACCCAGCCTGGAATTGATCCTGATCTATACGTCCACTTCTGTCGGCAGCATCGGCGGCGGATATTTATCGGGCTATCTTCATAAAAGAGGTTTCACTATCTTCCGGGCGCGCAGGATGGCTATGCTGGTTTTTGCTTTTTGCGTGGTTCCGGTCATGCTGATCTATTTTGTAACCGACAAATGGCAGGCCGTCGGTTTGATTAGCCTGGCCGCCGCCGCTCATCAGGCCTGGAGCGCTAATATTTACACCACCGCTTCCGACGTTTTTCCTAAAAAATCGGTCAGTTCCATCATCGGGATCGGCGGTATGGCGGGCGCAACGGGCGGCATTTTTTTCCCAATCTTCATCGGCTATTTGCTGGACGCTTATAAATCGGCCGGCAACCTGACGGGCGGCTATCAAATTCTCTTTGGGATCTGCGGCTGCGCTTATTTACTGGCTTGGGTCGTCATGGGCTTTTTTACGAAAAATGGGGAAAAGGTATCGGTTCCGTAAGCCGCCAAAATCGTATCTTTGCATAAGTCATTAGGTAAAAATTTTTAAATGCTCATCGCCAATCCTTTATACGACGTCGTTTTTAAATACTTGTTGGATGATACCGATATTGTAATCGAATTGTTGTCAACTATTTTAGGCGAGGAAGTCATTTCCGTAGATTTTAAACCTCAGGAAATCGCCACGGAAAGTCCGGGTAGCAGCGTTTTTATTATGCGGTTCGACTTCAAGGCGGTCATTCGAACTTCCGATGGAAAACAGAAAAAAGTCTTGGTCGAATTGCAGAAAGCTAAACAGGTATTCGACGTCGCGCGTTTCAGGAAATATTTGGGTGAAAATTATCGCCGGGAGGATGACGTCTTTATAGATCATGGAATTTCAGAAAAACGCCCTTTGCTTATCGTTACCATCTATTTATTGGGATTCCGGCTAGAGAATATTCAGCAGCCCGCGGTCAAAATTAACCGGGAATATCGCGACGCCATTACCAATGAACTGATTGAAGTAAAAGAGGATTTTGTCGAATTGCTGACGCATGATAGTTACGTAATTCAAGTTCCGAGGTTAAAAATTCAGACAAGAACTAAATTGGAGCGCGCGCTTCAGATTTTCAGCCAAGAATTCCAAACCAGCGACCCGCATCAATTGGATTTTCAGGGCGACTCGGACGATCCTTTGGTAAAAAAAATGATTATTCGGCTGGGACGAGCTATTACCAATGACGAAATCCGTAATGTCATGGACGTAGAAGACGAAATCGACCGGATATTTGAACGGGGTTATAAAAAACTTGCTAATGATAAAGATAAAATTATTTCGGAGAAAGATCAAAAACTCGCGGAAAAAGATCAAAAACTCGCGGAAAAAGATCAAGTTATAGAGGTTGAAAGACAAAAAATGGAAGACATGGCGCGCCAAATCGAAACGCTAAAACGACAATTAAATCAATAAATGTTATGCGTTACGCTTTACTTTTCATCATCGCTTTTGCAGCGGCCTGCTCGCCTAAAATGAATACTTCTTTTACTTCTACCGCAAAAGTTTTTGACTGGCAGGGTCATCGCGGCGCCCGCGGCCTGGCTCCTGAAAATACCATTCCCGCTTTCCTGAAAGGGCTG
>JBBRMZ010000217.1:0-7538 GCA_038230555.1 Chitinophagales bacterium | reverse complement strand
TGTTTCAAATCTATTATATCGGAAGCGCGCCGCACGAAGGAGAGGGCGATCCAGCTTACAGGAAGCGTCAGTATGAAATCGAGATCTTCAAGATCTTTAGGCGTAAGGCAGGGCAGGGAAGTTTTTGTGTCGGGCAGGTTGACGCCTTTATTGGACGAAAGCGTTCCGCCAAAGAGCGCTTTCATCTTCACCAGATCAATTTTATTGGTCTCCACCACTTCAAAAACGAGCTTGCCATCGTCTAAAAGAACTTTCTCGCCTATTTCCACGTCTTTAGCGAAATCCTGATAACTCATATAAATTCTATCCTTTGTGCCGACGCATTCTTCGTTCACAAAAGTAAGCACGTCGCCTTCTTTGACCTCTAAGGCATTATTTTCAATCTTGCCAACCCGCAATTTAGGGCCCTGCAAATCGGCGAGGGCACCAATATGCAAGCCGTACTGCTCGTTGATCGCTGTAATATTCTGAATTACTTTTAAATGGTCTGCATGGGAACCATGGGAAAAATTCAGGCGGAATATATTGACCCCTGCGACGGCAAGGCCCAATAAATTTTCAAAGGAAGCACAGGCCGGCCCTACTGTTGCCACAATTTTGGTATTTTTGCGGTCCGCAATGGCGACGCCCTGTTTAGCGGCTTTAACGGTTGATTCTGTCATTTTTTTAATTATAAGTAATTAATTATAAGCAGTTAATATAAACCTAAAATCCAGGCTTTTTCACCGTTGCAGATTTGGGTTTGAGGTAAAAAAATATGGGTTGCATTAGTGTTAAAAATACAATATCTTTAATGCTGCAAGTTTAAGCATTAATTGGCAAATTGTCTAATTATAAGAAAAAAATTTGTTCTATTTATCATTTGGGTGCTAAATATCTCCTTATTTAATTTTATAATTTTTTGAAAAAAAGCAGATCCTATTTACCGGCTAAGTTATGATGCGCTTCTAGTCTTAATTTATATTACATAAAGTTTTGGAGACAAAAAACAATAAAGCTTCTTCCTTTTTCATATTCATAAACTTCATTTCGTTTGAAACAGGCGATCATTCTGCTTATTCTATTTTTTTCTACTATCAAAAGCGGCGCGCAAACAGATTTTCCCGCCGGGCCAAGTAAATATTTTTTTATAGGTTTGGGTTTGCCCTTTTATAAAATCAGGGATCAGGCCCATTCGCCTTTAATTTATCGGGGAACGCAAATACAATTGCGGGTAGGAATGGAAGACGTCAACCGGGAATATGTCGCCCGCGCCGCGCTTGTTTATTCTATCGGACTTATTAAACCGGGCGGAAAACCCAAACCGAAAAATACCTTATCCGTCGCAGAATCGCAAAAGGTGCAATTTATACTAGGGTTTTATAAAAACGTTGGAACCGGCATCGACAGAGCGCCGCACTATTATTTAGGAGGCGCTATAACCGCATACGTTGACGTACGAAGTTATAATTTGCCAAGCAACAATCTTATCGGGCTCGACGTCAACGGCGCATTGAATGCCGGCGGATTTTTCAGGAATAACCTGAACAATAAATGGAAAGCGAACTATGAGTTTTTTACTCCGTTATTAACTTATGGAATCCGGCCCAACTACATTGGCGCTCCTTTGCAAAGAGAGAATTTTAAATTAGCCAGCACCACAAAATGGGCGCAATGGTCTACTTTTAATAAATCCTTTCGATGGTATAACCGGTTTGACGTTGAACAACAATCCAATGATTACCGTCGTTTGCAACTTTCCTATATATGGGATTTCCATTATAACGAACTTGCCGCTACTTTGAAATCCGTTGAGTACGGCATATCCGCGCAGGAACTATTCAAACTTTAAAGTTTATCCCCAAATAACGTCCATATTTCTTTTCATATAGCGACGGGCATTGAGCCAGAATGCAAAGAAAAGATAGAACACTACGGGAGATCCTAATCCGACAAAGGACAGGTAAATAAAATATAAACGAACCCGCGCCGAAGAGATATGCATCTTTTGGCCTAAATAGGAACATACGCCAAAAGCGGAGCGCTCCAACAAATATTTTATATTCCTCATTACCGTGAAAAGTTATGAAGGCAAAAATAAAGAGAATAAAGAATTTTTACAAATGTAATCAGGAGAAAAAAGTAAATACCACGAATAACCCTCCACAAATGATAACCAGACACAATTCGAGCATTCGTTCGCTTCCGGGAGCTTTCAGGGAGGCTTCTAAATGGACGGCGTTTTGATTAGATGATTTTTTAGCTGTTTTTTTAAATGTTGACATGGGAAGATAGTTGATGAAATGTAAAAAATAAACGGATTCAAAGTAAACAAAAATGGATCTGTTTTTCTACTTTTTAAATGGTGTGTTCGACTGAAAAAAGAAAACTTAGCGCGATTGAGCCGCTTCAGGAAAAAAGCGGTTTGAATAACCTTACAAATATGATATAGATTATATTATTTATTTGCAAAGATAGCAAGTTTTTTATAAAATTCATCTTTTGCAAATAAATTATTTCTTTTTTTTAAATGTACAAACCGAATATATATATGGAAATATAAATGTTAAAAAACCCTGTTTGACGTTATAAGAAGGCCTTACAGGTAATTGAAATGGATTCAATACGTTATTTTTGCGTCAACATTTATTCAATCAGGAAAAAGAAAGCTATGAAAGTACGTAACCGATTTATTTTTCTCATCCCTTCGATCAGTTTAATCCTTCAAATCAACGCCGCCGCACAGACAAATATCAAAGGAGTTGTAAATATATATACTTCTGCGAGCGCCGTAGATACCTGCGATAACAAACTGACTGTCGGTTCGCCAACCGGTTTTATTGCGGGTATGAAAGTCGTCATCCTGCAAAATACCGGAGCTGTTATGGCTCAAAACGACGATTCTAATTTTGGTTCGCTGATTGACATAAAGTCGGTCGGCGCGTACGAAATCAACCAGATAGACAGCGTTAGCGGTTCAACTATTTTTTTGAAGTATAAATTAAAGAACGCTTATATTTTTGACAAAGCGACCGTTCAGTTGATCAGTTTCCCCAGTTACGGATCGGTAACGGTGGTCGATACGCTAAAAGCGACGCCTTGGAACGGATCTACCGGCGGCGTCCTTGCATTTGAGGCAAACACATTGACGCTAAACGCGCCGGTCACCGCTTCCGCCTTAGGTTTCAGGGGCGGAGGCGTTCCGAATCCATACACCAATTGCACCGGCGGCCCGTTCAGTAGTTCAGGCGGATTTGTCTATCCGTTAAGTAGTCAGGACGGCGGTCAAAAAGGGGAGGGGGTTGCGCCAACTCTTACCGGCGGAGAGTCGGGTCGCGGACGACAGACCAACGGCGGCGGCGGCGGTAATAACCATAATTCCGGCGGCGGCGGCGGCGGCAATATCGGCGGCGGCGGGCAGGGCGGTGAAAACGACGAATCGCGCTATTTTGGCTGCCACGGGAAAAATCCGGGATTGGGCGGTTTCGGGCTACCGGTTTTCGCCAACCGCGCCTATATGGGCGGCGGCGGCGGAGCAGGTCACGATAATAATCAGGTGGCAACCAAAGGCGGCAATGGCGGCGGCCTCATTTTGATCAGAACCGTTGCGCTTAACGGAAATAGTCAACGGATCGTTGCCAATGGGGAAAATACGCTTCGTTCAACCGGAGACGGCGCCGGCGCCGGCGGTGGAGGAGGAACTATAGCGGTTGAAGCGGGACAAGTAAATGGAAATATTTTGCTTGAAGCCATGGGCGGTAAAGGCGGCGACGCCGGCGAACCCACTTCAGGAAAAGATAGGTGCCAGGGCCCCGGCGGCGGCGGCGGCGGCGGAGGTATTTTTGTGAATTCTTCCTCGGGTCTTATATCCAAAAATATTTCCGGCGGAAAGTCGGGAAAATACCTTGTTCCAGGCTCTCCCTGCGACGGAAGTTCCAATAATGCCGCAGACGGCCAGCCCGGATTGACGACGATTACCAAAGATACCGTTTTGCCGACGGCTAAATCTTTGATCGTACGAGTTCTATCCATCGTGCAGCAACCGGCCAGCTTTTCAATCTGTAGCGGAAAAACGGCTACCTTCACGCTTGGCGCAACCGGCACCGGCCTTACTTATCAGTGGCAGGTCAACACAGGCGCCGGTTTCCAAGATATATCGGACGGCGGCCGGTATAACGGTTCTAAAACTAATACCTTGGTTATCGCCAACACAGATACTACGCTAAACCGCAATATGTACCGCGCAAAAGCAAAAGGCGGGTGCGGCAGTTTAGGGTCTTTAACGTCCAATCCGGCGTCCGTTACAGTGCACGCCCGCGCTTCGGCGATATTTACTTATACCGTCGCTTCCAATACCGTCGCTTTTACCAACTTAGGGACGTTTGCCACGGGGTATATCTGGAACTTCGGCGATAATTCGGCGCCGACCGCCGTTCAAAGTCCGACCCATACGTTTGCCACACAGGGCGTCTATATGGTCACGCTGCTTGCTTTCAACGAATGCGACACCATTAAATACGTTCAAAATATTTCCCTGAATACGTCGCCGGCAGCCGGTTTTACCGCTAATATTTCCAATTTATGTATTCCGGCAACCGTCAGGTTCAATAGTACGGCTTCCAACAATACGACCGGCTGGAAATGGTCGTTTCCGGGGGGCGTTCCTTCCGCCTCTTCCGATACTAATCCAAAAATATTATATGATTCCGCCGGGGTTTACGACGTGACTTTACGGGTGACCAATGCAAACGGTACAGATACTTTGCTCCGGTCCTCTTATATCCGGGTAGGCGGCCCGCCCGCCGTATCTTTTACTAAATCATTAGTTGGCCAGGCGGCTACATTTACAAACAGTAGCATAGGAGCCAATGGCTACGTTTGGGATTTTGGCGACGGCTCGACCAGTACTGAAGTGAATCCGCAACATACCTATCCGGCCAAAGGCGGCGATTTTGTGGTTTCGCTGACTGCAACCAATCCCTGCGGTTCCGCTGCGTTCACCGATACGCTGCATCTCATTAATCTTCCCACCGCGGTCGTCAACGCCAATCAGACGACCGGCTGCGTTCCGCTGGTCGTGCAGTTCAGCGGCAGGAATTCCAGTTTTGTCTCCGGCTGGAGCTGGAAGTTCCCGGGCGGGTCGCCTTCGACGTCCAATCAGCAAAACCCAATCGTTACCTATAACACGGCGGGCAATTACGACGTCGTTCTGAAAGTAAACAATGCCGCCGGTTCCCACACGACCACGCAAAGCCAGTATATTCAGTTGCAGCCCACGCCGGACGCTAATTTTACAACCACTATTCAAGGGAATACGGTGTATTTCAGGAACTTGTCCACGCCTCTTCAAAATTATAAATGGGATTTTGACGACGGCTCTTTCTCCGATGAGTTCAATCCGCCCGCTCATTATTACCCGCATAATAAAGTGTATAATATCAATTTGCTGGTCGTCAACGGATACTGCGGCGTCGACGTCGCGCAGCCGGCAGCTATCTTTACTACGGGAATTGCGGACGTCGACTCTTCGCAACTGATCAGCGTTTACCCGAACCCAACTACGGGCGATCTGTTTATCCGCGCTAATGCGGGCGTCTCACCGGCGGACGCTTATAAAATGTACATTTCCGACGCGGATGGGCGGGTACTCAAAGAAATAGATGCGCCTACAGCAGCCGGTCGTTTGATTAGCGTTAACGAACTGGTTTCCGGCGTCTATTTTTTGAGGTATATTTCAGATAAGGGGACGGTTTTGAAAAAGATTGTGAAACTGTAAAGTCTATTTAGGCGGCGTTACTTTGCTGAAAATGCGCCCAGGCCTTTTCCGCGATCTGCCGCGTCAGCGTTTCCAAGTAATAACTGCCCGCCGCAGGGTCGGCGACTTTATCCATATAGGCTTCCATTTGAAGCAAATGCTGGATGTTGACGGCCAGGCGGCGCTGGTTCAGGTCGTTTTTGTTTTCTATATCTTTAAAAACATTGAGCGCGAGGGAGTCGACGCCGCCAAAAACGGCGGACATGGCCTGCGTAGTGGAGCGGATGAGTTGACTGTTGGGGTCGGCGGCTTTTGAGGAAGCGTCCGTAAAAGCGTGGATGGAGTCAGGGGCGGGCGGGAGGCCGTACGCGTCGAGGAGGTTGGCCCACAACAGATGGAGCGCGCGGATGCGCGCTATTTCAATAAAATAAGTTAAGCCGATATTCAGGGAAAACTGGATTTGGGCAGACGCCGCTTCCGGGTTTACGCCTTCCGCGACGGAGCGGGCAATATATCGGTTGGCCGCTACCAATAAGCGCGCAAGGGCTTCCGGGACGTTATCTTCTTTATTCGGGAAATGATTTTCGTCAAGGACGCATATTTTGAACTGCGGAAGGCTTTGTGAAGCCCATTCTGTCAGCGACTTTTCTATGAGATCAACGGGCGCTTCCATAGCGGAAGCGCTGCAAATTGATCCCTTTATTAATCGGGGATCGAGTTGTTTATCGAGGATCAGTTGATGTAAATAAAGTAAAAAATCGTTTACTTCCTGCCGGTTAGCGGGCAGATAAAAATGTACGCTAATAAATTCAAGGTTAATCTGGGAAAATAAAACGCGGAGACGTTCTGGATGCGGCACGGTTTCAAAGATGCACTGCAGCGCGTTGGCCCCGGCGTTCAGCAAAAAAAGGCATTCGCGGTTACCTGCTTCAACGTCATCCCCTTTGATAAACACGGGCGCACAGATCTGCCAAGCGGGATTTAATCCGGGTATGGCCGCAAATTTTTCAGGGACGTCCTGCGCGTGTGCAAAAGGGGAGATTTCGAGACCAGCGACGCGCCAGTTCAGTTCTTCGGGAACCCGTCCTTTCAGGTCTTTGGCGATGTTGCGCAGCCAGGCCGCTTTATCGACTCCGTCAAACTCGGGAAATAAATTTTGCAGGGGTTCCATCCGTTCAATAATTATAAGGGAGTAGTTGAGAGGAATAGCTATAATTACAAATGAGGAATTTTTACCCGTAGATTTTTAAGTCTGTAGATTTCAGGTTTCCTCAAACCGGGTATATTCTTAGGGGGCGGTTAGACCTGACTCATACCTGACTTATATGTGCCTTATATGTGCCTTATATGTGACTCAAGGGGTTGACGAAAACAGATGGTTATTATGGATACATGCACTTCCGGGTCGGGATTTAGGGGATATAGGGGTTGTGCTCCCGTTGTATCCATTTCTGATTTTATGATCTATTGTCCCGGCGCCCTTTTTGATTCTTTTTAACCTAATATTCGCATTCTTTACTTTATAGAAAAAGCAGGCCCTCTTCTAAAAGAAAAGCGGAAACCCGTATACCGGCATATTGTCAACACCCTTACCCGGATTTCCGCATCTACCTATAGTTATTTACATCAATTTCAACGACCGGCAACTGAAAAGCAACCAGATAAATGATAAAGACTTTATCATTCATGCGAATAATGGGTTAAAAAGCAGAAGTAGGGAATAACAAAAGGGTTTAATTTTGTGGATATCAAACTACAAGATAAACGCCATGAAAGAGATTGAACTCATTCGATTGTATTACTA
>JBBRMZ010000216.1:0-7560 GCA_038230555.1 Chitinophagales bacterium | reverse complement strand
ATGAATGGCTAAAACCAGGTGATTATTTAAACGGCGCCACGCTTGCTCAGGCAGTTAGAAATATTATTTGCGCTTACTCCGAAAAATATCGCATTGATTTTACTTAAAACCTTTAGCGTTTATTTAACTGTACCTACTTAGTATGACGATTTTAGTGAAATATTTCCGCGCTACGCGCGAGGAGGGAGGAAAAGGACGTCTTTTAATTTTTTGAAAAAAATTAAAAGACGTCCCTTTTCCGGGTTATCCAGTTGCGCTAAATAAAGGCTGTGTAGGTTAATTTAACGCCAACAATTTACAATTAATAATTTACGATTAATTTCATGCGCGTCTTTCTGGTCGGTTATATGGGTAGCGGTAAAACGCATATTGGCAAGAAGTTAGCGACGAGGCTGGGCGTTGATTTTATCGACCTGGACGAACATATCGAAAGTTCGGAAAACGCTTCCATTGCACAGATTTTTAGCGAACATGGCGAAGGCTATTTCAGGGAATTGGAAAGCGCCGTCTTAGGCGGCGTTGTTCGCCTGAACGACGTTGTTGTAGCTACGGGCGGCGGCGCTCCCTGTTTTTTTGATAATATGGAACGAATGAACGCTTCCGGCACAACGGTTTATTTAAAAACTTCCGGGGCTTTATTGTGGAGCAGATTGAAAAACCAGATTGCTAAAAGGCCGCTGCTGGCCGGTAAACCGCCCGCCGAAATTCAACGCTTTATTACTGAGCAGCTAAAAGTGCGGGCTCCTTATTACGAACGGGCGGGTCTGATTATCGAGCAAAATCAAAATGACGAGACGACGGTCGATGAAATAATCGACCGGCTACAGGCGATCAGTCAAAGTTAATTTATGCCGGACATTTGTCACAATTTTTATAAGGCGCCGTCGGGCCCGGGTACTGCGTTCCGCGTTTTTTCTGGTTGGCGCTTCATATATGTTTTGTCTAAAGATTAAAATTTACTAAAAAAGAGTAGCTTATGTATAATTATTTTATTACTATACAGGACTCCGTTAATTTACTGTACCGCTCAGGCGGTATATTTGGTTTGTTATTAAAATAAGTCGTTACAAAAGTTGCTTTTGCGGCGTTAAAGGTTCTATATTTGTACCATCGGGCAATTAAAACACACAGCCGACTAGATTCATCCGAAACCGGGACAATTCAAAAAGCAAACACATCTTTTCCTTTCCCCCTTTTACCCCCCTTTTTTTTCAGATGATACTCTGTTCTTTCCTGGTTCCTTTATATACTAAAGGGCCTATTGCAGCCGTTATATGGTTCTTACCTCAAATTATTCCGTTTGATCAGCTCTCTTCTACCAATGTAATAATCATTTTCAATCCAATTCCTTCATTTTAGAGTATATAATGAGCGCAAAACCAAAGCGCGCATTATTTACCGTTCAATTAAAACATTGATGCCCTTTATTTCAGCCGTTTCTAAAATCGAACTTCCTAATAAAATCAAACAATCAGAAGTCAAAGAACAAGCGCGCACCTTATTTGCAAAAAATTTTCCGCAGGTCGACCGGTTAATCCACGCTTTTGACAACACGGAAATATTAACCCGCAATTTATGCGAACCTATTGATTATTATGCAGAACCCAATACCTTTGAAGATCGCAATAACGAATATATTGCCTCTGCGCTGGAATATTCTGTTGAAGCCATTGAAGATTGTATAATAAAAGCGGCCATTTCTAAGGACGATATCACAGATATTATATTCGTTTCCACTACCGGCCTTGCCACGCCTAGTATAGACGCCCTGATTATCAATAAATTGCGCCTGAATCCGCACATAAACCGGATACCCGTTTGGGGTTTGGGCTGCGCGGGCGGAGTCTCCGCTATGGCTAAAGCTCATACTCTTGCCATGGCCAATCACGACGCCGTCGTACTGTTGGTCGCCGTGGAATTATGCTCGCTAACTCTGATTAAAAGCGATTACAGTAAAAGTAACTTTATCGGGTCCAGTTTATTTTCAGACGGGATTGCCGCCACTATTGTAAAAGGCGACCGGCAGGCGAGAAGCGGGCATGAAATCAATTATCTGGGATCCAGTAGTAAACTATATTATGATTCTTTAGGCGTAATGGGTTGGGACTTTCAGGATACCGGCTTCAAGGTGTTGTTTTCTAAAGATATTCCGAAATTTATACATGATCACATTAAAGAAGATATCGCCGAATTTCTTGCTAAACACGGATTGACTATCCATGACGTCAAAAACTTTATTTTTCATCCCGGGGGAAAAAAAGTATTGGACGCTTATAAGGACGCGCTACAGGTGGAAGGCGATTTTCTGAAGAATACCCGCGAAGTGATGAACGATCATGGTAACATGTCGAGCGTTACGGTTTTATATGTGCTGGAAAAATTTCTAACCGAAGGTTTTCAGGATGGTTACGGACTGATGCTTGCGATGGGGCCGGGTTTCAGCAGCGAAATGGTTTTATTGCAAATGAAGAATAAAGCATGACGGCGTTCATTTTATACATTGGGTTCATTGTATTCCAACGTTTATTCGAACTGGTCGTTGCAAAACGGAATGAAACCTGGGCAAGAAGCCAGGGCGCGGTCGAATATGGCCAAAGCCATTACCCTTTCATTGTTTTATTGCATACGCTGTTTATCATATCAATGATTGCTGAATTTTATTTTAGGGGCGGAAATTTTAATCCCGTTATATTTGCTCTGTTTTTAGTATTGATAGCGACCAAAATATGGGTGGTTTCTTCTCTCGGTAAATATTGGAATACTAAAATATTAAGGATCCCCGGCTCTGAATTTATTAAAAAGGGGCCCTATAAAATCTTTAAACACCCCAATTATTTTATCGTGATCTGCGAAATTATGGTCATACCGATGGTTTTCAACTTATATTATACGGCCTTAATTTTTACCGGATTAAATGCGATAATGCTCTACGTCCGTATAAGGGAAGAAGAGAAAGTCTGGTCGATGGAATGAATAAAATGAAACTATTTCTTTCAAAAAATAACAAATAATGGATAATCAAAAAAAGTTAGGTATCTGGATGGATCATGCCAGCGCGCATTTAACGGAGTTTGACGGCGCTAACAGCGAGACGACAACCATCCACGACGCTTTCACCCATGAAGACAAAGTTTATGGATTGGAAAGAAGCGAAAAACACGAGAATTTAAAGGAACAACATTTCCATAAAGACTATTATAAGAAAATAGAGGAAGCAATCCGCAACTATGACGAGGTCGTGTTGTTTGGGCCTACCGAGGCGAAAAACGAGCTGCATAATTTATTGAAAGCCGACCATCATTTCGCCAATATAAAAATCGACGTTGAGACAACCGATAAAATGAACGAACATCAGCGTCATGCTTTTGTGAAGAATTATTTTTCTAAAGAAAAATAAATATGTTCCATGATACGCAAATACAGGCGCTGTTTATTTTAGCGATCCCTATCGCTTGTATTGCATGGACTGTTACGCATGAAGAAATATTCCGCGAACCCAGGGATTACTGCGTTGGTCAATGCAGGGACAGCGAGAATATTTTCAGAAAAAAATTCTTTTACCTTTTTACCTGCGAATATTGCTTCAGCCATTATGTGACGCTTTTTTTTCTTTTTTTAACCGGATACAAACTCTTAATCGACGACTGGCGGGGTTATTTAATAGGAGAATTCGCTTTGGTCTGGATCGCCAACGTCTATATGAGGTTATTCGCCCTTATCCGCCAGGACGAGAAAAAAGAGAAAACAGAGATTCAACTGCTGGAAAAAAGCATCGGCAAAAAAGGGGCTTCCTGAAATAAGGCTTTGGAAATGTATTGGGAAAATCCGAAACCAGCCTGACTGCCGTATATTGAATCTTCATCACCTATGATATAATTTTGACGTTATGGAACAAACAAATTTAAAAGCACGGGAAGGCGTAGAAAAATTGCGCAAGTTGGTCAAGGAAATCGATATCTGCCTTTTCTGTACCAATCTTAAAAACGACGAGGGCGAGACCTGCCGCCCGATGGCCGCTCAAGAAGTTGACGACGAGGGAAATATCTGGTTCATGAGCGACGTCCACAGCGATAAAAACCGGGAGATCAAACAAGATAAGCGCGTTCAATTGTTCTTTTCTCACCCAGGGAAAAGCACTTACGTGGTCGTTAACGGCGACGCTGAAATCCTGACTGACCGCAAAAAAATTGAAGAAGTATGGACTCCGCTGGCGAAAACCTGGTTCAAAGAGGGAAAAGACGATCCGAATATCTCCCTTTTAAAAGTGGCAACCCGCAGCGCTTATTATTGGGACACTACTGGAAACCGCATGGTTAACTTTGTTAAAATGTTGGCTTCTGTCGCTACCGGAACCAATCTGGTAGATAGCCAGGAAGGAAAAATTACCGTATAGAACTTATATGGTCTCTTATTTCTAATCGTGGCCGGCCAAGGTATCCGCTATAATGTGCCCTATAAACATCATTCCGATTAGAGCGCCAATCAGCAGAAGTATAATGTTGAATCGCTTCATACGAATAGCGACATTCAAAACCTGGCTTTCACGGTTATAACTAAACCAGACTATAGAAAGCAAATTGAGTAGGGCGGCTGTTAAAGGAATAATAATTAGCGAAACGACAAAAACGCCCTGCCTTGCCCAAAGCGGCCAGAAATGGCCGTACGTTTTTAATAATGACCATGGCGGTATTAGTATATGAAATAACGTCTCGCTAGCACCGCTTAATAAAATCAGGATCGGCACGCTTAATAACCAAAGCGAGATACGCGCCGAGGTTCTCGAGTTAATAATAGCCAGCTTAAGGCCTTCCTGGTGTTGAATATTTGGAATCATGTCGGGAATATTTAAATTTTCAAGCGTTTTTTTTAAGTCTTTTCTTTCCATCTTATATGTTTTAAATACGCGTCTTTGTCTTAGGTTGCATTGTTTATAATAGTTTTCTTAATTTTTCAATTCCCCTGGAAAGCAACGATTTAACGGTTCCCTCTTTTTTATCCAATATAACGGCGATTTCTTTTACGCTTTTTTGCTCAAAATACCGGAGCGCAAGCGCTTCCTGGTAAATCATATTTAATTTTTTCAAGGCCTGCCGTACTTTTTCAAACTCCTCATCCCGTTTCAACTCCGCTTCCTGATAAGCGATTTTTTCGGGGCAGTCCGCTTCGTCGGCTATATCCCATCCCGCCGTTTCAATGATCAAAAAAATGGAATCAGGAACATATTTTTCTTTTCTGAAATATTGTCTGATCTCATTTGAGGCAATTCGGTAAAGCCAGTATAAAGCGGGAACGCCTTTCCATTTGAATTTATGGATATTTAAAAAAGCCTTTAAAAAAGTTTCCGAAGCGATATCTTTACCGGCGCTGTAATGACCTACACGCCGTAAAATATAGTTGAATATTGCCGGATAATGAGCGTCGAACAAGATACCGAACTGTGCCGGGTCTTGTTGAATGCGCTGAATTAAATCCTCGTCCGTTTCCTTTTCCAAGAAGCCTTTTAAGTTAAAATACGAACCAGCTTATTTGGTTGCAAGCCGACATGGGATTTATGAATCCGTTTTTTAGTATGAACTTTAGATTATGAATCGTGTTTAAGCGCTACGAGCCGATTATTTTTGACGCTTATTTTTATCCGATTAACGCAATTAACGCTACCTTGCGCGCCCAATCCGTTTAATTTTATTTACTTTATGGAACGTATCAAATGTTTGATCATCGGGTCGGGGCCTGCCGGATATACGGCTGGAATCTATGCCGCCAGGGCCGGCCTTCAACCGGTCATGTTTACGGGCCCGGATCCGGGCGGACAGCTCATGCTGACCAACGACGTCGAGAACTTCCCCGGCTATCCGGAAGCGGTCATGGGACCGCAACTCATTGAAGATTTGAAAAAACAGGCCGAACGCTTCGGCGTCTCTATCAGAAATGAAAAAATAGAAAAAGTAGATTTTTCCGGTCATCCCCACAAGGTTTTTTCCGAAAGCGGGCAATGTATGGAATCGGAAAGTATCATTGTGGCTACGGGGGCGAGCGCCAAATGGCTAGGCCTGGAATCGGAAGCGCGTCTGGCGAATAAAGGCGTTTCCGCCTGCGCTGTGTGCGACGGTTTTTTTTATCGCGGTCAGGAAGTCGCTATCGTGGGCGGCGGCGATACGGCTGCCGAAGAATCGACCTATCTTGCAAAACTATGTAAAACAGTGCATTTATTTGTACGACGAGACCAGTTGCGCGCGTCCAAAATTATGCAAAAACGGGTGCTGAACACGCCGAATCTGATTGTTCACTGGAATACTGAAACGGAGGAAATTCTGGGCGACGAGGCGGTAAACGGCGTTCGCATCAAAAACAACATTACCGGCGTAGAAACGACGATTCCCATCAAAGGATTTTTCGTCGCCATCGGCCATCATCCGAACACCGATATTTTTACAGACTGGCTCCATAGAGATCATACGGGTTATCTTATTACCAAACCCGGCACTACACATACTAACATCGAAGGCGTTTTTGCCTCCGGCGACGCACAGGATAAAATATACCGGCAGGCCATTACCGCAGCCGGTACTGGCTGCATGGCCGCCCTTGACGCTGAACGGTATTTAACAGAAAAGGGTATTATTTAACAGCTATTAGCTGGTAGCCAATGGCTAAAAGCTATTTACAATTTGTAATTTACAATTTAACAAATACGAAATGTCGACTACAAAATTTAGATCAGGCGTATTACACGGTCAGGAAGTGACCGATCTGTTCCGCTACGCTAATGAACATCAATTTGCTTTGCCCGCCGTTAACGTCGTTAGTACAAGTACCGTCAACGCGGTCATGGAAACTGCCAAAGCGGTCAATTCTCCGGTCATTATCCAATTTTCCAATGGCGGCTCGCAGTTCTACGCAGGGGGCAGCCTTTCAAACGACGGTCAAAAATCGGCGATCCTGGGCGCTATTGCAGGCGCCATGCAAATCCATACGTTGGCGAAGGCCTACGGCGTTAGCGTAATCCTTCATACCGACCATTGCGCTAAAAAATTACTGCCCTGGATCGACGGTTTGCTGACTGCGTCCGAAGAATTTTACGCCCTTCGTAAAGCGCCCCTTTACAGCTCCCACATGTTGGACCTGTCTGAAGAGCCTTTGCACGAAAATATTGAGATCAGCAAAAAGTATTTTGAGCGCATGGCCAAAATGGGTATGACCCTTGAAGTAGAGCTCGGCGTGACCGGCGGAGAAGAAGACGGCGTGGATAATTCGGAGGTCGATAACGCTAAATTGTATACCCAGCCTGAAGACGTCGCCTATACCTATGAAGAATTATTGCAGGTATCTCCGAACTTCACCATTGCCGCCGCTTTTGGCAACGTCCACGGCGTGTATAAACCCGGTAATGTGAAACTCTCGCCCGTTATCCTGAAAAACTCGCAGGAGTTCGTCGCGCACAAATTCAATACCGGTCATAACCCAATCAATTTCGTATTTCATGGCGGTTCTGGTTCGGCGCAGTCCGAAATACGGGAAGCGATCGGTTACGGCGCCGTTAAAATGAATATCGACACGGAT
>JBBRMZ010000215.1:0-7602 GCA_038230555.1 Chitinophagales bacterium | reverse complement strand
TGCCTGCGGACACAGTTATAAAAATAATAGGTATAGGGCAAAAAGTCCCAGATCAGTCTGTTTTTGTAGGGCAAATAATTATAGGCATACCTGGTACTACACAATATTGCTCTTATGAAGATGTCGTTGTTGAGGCTGTTAACGAAACCCGTAAAATGGGAGGAAATGTACTCCAGATTACAGAACATGATACTCAAAAACATTGGTATCATTGTCACACCATCAAAGGAGATATCTATTTTGCCGCTAATTAGCCATGCAATTTCTTATTCATTCATCATTCGCTCATGTCCATCGTATGAAAAACGTTGGCCACGTCCTCGTCCTCCTCAAGGCGGTCGATGAGTTTAATGACCCCTTCCGCCTGCTCGTCCGTCAGTTTTTTAGTAACGGTCGGAATGCGCACCAATTCCGCGCTGACGACTTCGATCTTTTTCTCTTCCAACGCTTTTTGCAAAGCGCCAAAATCGGCAAAACTGGTGTACAGCGCGATCTCGTCCTCCTCTTCTTTAATCTCCTCGAGACCGTGATCGATGAGTTCCAGTTCGATATCTTCGAGGTTGATCCCTTCTTTTTTGATCTTAAAGACGCCTTTCCGCTCGAACATGTAATCGACGGAGCCGCTGTTGCCCAGCAAACCGCCGCAGCGGTTGAAATGAACGCGGATATTGGCGACCGTCCGCGTTGGATTGTCGGTCGTGGTTTCCACTAAAACGGCGATCCCGTTGGGGCCGTAGCCTTCGTAGACTACCTCGGCGTAATTTTCAGAATCTTTAGACGTGGCCCGTTTGATCGCATTCTCCACGTTCACTTTGGGCATATTAAAACTCTTGGCGTTTTGAATTGCCAATCGAAGGCGCGAGTTATAATTCGGATCCGCCCCGCCCTCTTTAATGGCGATGGCGATCTCTCTGCCTACTTTCGTAAAGTTTTTCGCCATGCCGGCCCACCTTTTCATTTTGGTGGCTTTGCGGTATTCAAACGCTCTTCCCATGTTAATTTTTTAGCTCTCAGCTTTCAGCGCTCAGCTTTCAGCTTCCTATATTTGTTATAAATAAATTTTGCATTAAATATTTTTGCCGCCTACTAGAGCAGATAGCAGATAGCTGACGGCTGATAACTCTATTTTGCCCGCAAAATTATACTTTTCTTTCAAATAGCGCGACCCTAAAAATGAAAACGCGCGTCTGAATATTTGCCGGATAGGATCTAAAAACAACCGTACTCGTCTAAAATATTTGAAAAACAGGCTATATAGTTGTAACTTGCTCCTTTGTTAACCAGTCTTACAGTTGACCGGCGACGATTTTCATTTTTTCTAAAAATAAAATCTGCGTCCGTCCATAAATCTCAGCCAATAACTAACAGCAAACACTACTATGACGATCGACGTCATTTTCTTAATGGTTTTACTTTACGGGTTCTACGTCGGTTTCGGCGAAGGGTTCATCCGGGCGTTGTTTTCTATACTGTCCATTTTTATAGCCACGCTGGCGGCTTTTCAATTTTCGCCCACCGTCACGCATACGCTCGAAACGGGATTCCAAATCAATAACCCGCTGATGTTCATTTTAGGGTTTGTGTTGACTTTTTTTGGGGTCCGGTTCGGCGTAAAATTCCTGGCGGGTTCGATTACCGACATTATGGCGGTGGCACATGTGAACCTGATCAACCAACTGGTCGGCGGGATCACGATGGCGACCCTATTTTCGGTTATCTATAGTCTGCTGGTCTGGTTTGCCGACGAGGCGCACATGATTGAACCAATCACCAAAGCCCAGTCTGTTTCTTACCGTTTTTTGGAACCTCTGCCGGGAAAAACCAAAGACGTTCTGATTATGTTGAAGCCTTCTTTTATTAAGTTTTGGGACGAAGCCAGTCATACGATGGATCAAATGAGAACGCAGAATACCATTCAAAAAGCGCCGTCGCGTCCAGACATTTATACCATCCCCGACGACGGGAGCCAGACGAATAGTAGCGGAAGGTAATGAGCTACTTTTCTCCTTCTTCTTTTAGCAATTCCAATACTTTTCGAGCGCCGTTCAGGGTCTTGACGTTTTCGCGGATGAAAATAAAACTTTTCATCGACTGCTTGACGGACATATTTTTGTCCTTTCCTTTAGAGAGGATATAGTTAAGCATTTTTTTGAACAACTTCGTTTCGTAAAAAGAAGATTGCGGGTTGCCGACAAAATAGCACGAAAGTTTTCCGGCTTTCAGGATGATCTTCTCAAATCCGATCTCTTTAGCGATCCACCGCAGCCGAAGCCCGTCGAATAATTCTTCGACCTGGATGGGTAGCCTACCAAACCGGTCAACCATCATATTAGAGAATTGTTGAACGCCCGCCTCGTTCTGTATCTGATCCAACTGGGTGTATAAATTCAAACGCTCCTGGATATTGCCGACGTATTCGTCGGGGATGTGCATTTCTATATCCGTGTCGATCTGCACGTCGAGGACGTATTTTTTCTGCTTCTCCAGGTCGTCTTTGAAGAGGTCTTTGAATTCCGATTCTTTTAATTCCTGCACGGCTTCTTCCAATATCTTCTCGTAAGTTTCGTAGCCAATGTCGGCAATAAAACCGCTTTGCTCGCCGCCCAGCAAATTGCCCGCGCCGCGGATGTCGAGGTCGCGCATGGAAATATTGAACCCGCTGCCCAGTTCGCTGAATTCCTCGAGCGATTTGAGGCGCTTTTTGGCTTCCGTCGTCAACACGGAGAGCGGCGGGGACAGCAGATAGCAATAGGCTTTCCGGTTGCTGCGGCCCACGCGTCCGCGCAACTGGTGGAGGTCGCTCATCCCAAAATGATGGGCGTTGTTGATGATGATGGTATTGGCATTCGAGACGTCCACGCCGGATTCGATGATGTTGGTGCAGACCAGCACGTCGTGCTTTTTCTCGATGAACTCCTCGAACGTGGATTCCATGAGTTCGATCGGCATTTGGCCGTGCGCCATCGCCACGTCCACGTCCGGGCAGACGCCTTTGATGAGCGCCGTGACGTCCGCGAGGTCTTTGACGCGGTTATGGACAAAAAATACCTGTCCGCCGCGGTTGACCTCGTGGTAAATGGCTTCCTTGATCAGTTCCGAATTAAATACGCGGGTTTCCGTATGAATGGGCTGCCGGTTGGGCGGCGGGGTTCGCATGACTGACAGGTCGCGCGCCGCCATCAGCGAAAATTGTAAAGTGCGTGGGATCGGCGTGGCCGACAGCGTCAGCGTATCGACGTTGACCTTGAAACTGCGGAGTTTTTCTTTGGCCGCCACGCCAAATTTCTGCTCTTCGTCGATGATGAGCAGGCCCAGGTCTTTGAAACCGATCTCTTTGTTCAGGATGGCGTGCGTGCCGATGATGATATCGATCTTGCCGGATTTAAGGTCGTCATAGATCTGTTTTTTTTCTTTCGGGCTTCTCGACCGGTTCAAATAATCGACCGTAACGGCAAATTCGCCCAGCCGTTCTTTGAAGGTTTTATAGTGTTGCAGCGTTAAAATAGTGGTCGGGGCCAGCACAGCGACCTGTTTCCCGGCAATGGCCGCCTTGAAAGCGCCGCGCATAGCGACTTCCGTTTTCCCGAAACCCACGTCCCCGCAGATCAGGCGGTCCATCGGATACGGTTTTTGCATATCCTCTTTGACGTCGTTGGTCGATTTGAGCTGGTCGGGCGTGTCTTCGTAAATGAACGAGGCTTCCAGTTCGTTCTGCAAATACCCGTCTTCCGGGAAAGCAAAACCGGGCGTCGCTTTCCGTTTGGCGTAGAGCTTAATGAGCTCGGCGGCAATGTCCTTAACTTTTTTCTTGGTCGCCCTTTTCAGGTTGTTCCAGGCGTCCGAACCCAGTTTATTGAGTTTCGGCGGATCAGAATCCTTTCCGCTGTATTTTGCGATCTTATGCAGCGAGTTAATGCTGACGTAGAGCAGGTCGTTGTTTTGGTAGACCAAACGAACCGCTTCCTGCACCTGCCCGTTGATGGTGATTTTCTCTAAACCAGAAAATTTGCCAATTCCGTGGTCGATGTGCGTGACATAATCTCCGGGGATCAGTTCCCGGATCAGCCGCGTCGTCAGCGCCTGGTCGCGCGAAAACCCCTGCCGGATCTGATAGCGGTGGTAGCGCTCGAAAATCTGGTGGTCGGTATAGCAGGCAATTTTCAGGTCCTGGTCGATAAATCCCTGGTGAATAGCGAGGTGGACGGGCAAACACTGGACTTTGCCGCCAATATCCTTGAAAATGCTGAACAACCGCTCGATCTGCTTGGGATTGTCTGAAAAAATATAATTGGTCAGCCCCGCCGTCGCGTTCTGCTGTAGATTGGAGATCAGCAGGTTGAAATTCTTATTAAAAACGGGCTGCGACTTCGTATTAAACTCCATCTTTTCCGTCATCGGGATGATCTGCTTTCCGGTCGTCAAGGCTACGATCGGCAGCGCTTTGACGTCATCGACGACTTCGTGGGGCCTGATAAATGCGCGGTCGCGGAAGATCTCTTTCAGTTCTTCCGGGTCGGAGTAGGCGAGCGAGGCGGCAAACTGTTCGGCTTTCTCGAAACAATGCTGCAGGCGGTCGACCAGGTATTCAAAATCGCGCATCCAGACTACGGTTCCCGCCTTCAGTATATGAAACAAAGCGACTTTCTGGTTATTTTTAAACCGCGTATTGATATTGGGAACGATGGAAACGTGCGAAATCTTTTGTTTGGACAATTGCTTGCCCGGGTCGAACGTCCGGATGCTTTCCACCTCTACGTCGAACAATTCGATGCGGTAAGGAAATTCGTTACCGTAAGAATAAACGTCGATGATGCCGCCCCGGATCGAAAATTGTCCGGGTTCGTACACGAATTCTACCCGCTCAAAACCGTATTCCACCAAAAGTTCGATCATAAAATCGGCGTCCAGCTTTTCGCCGACCTTTACGTCGATGCGGTATTGCTGCAAAAACTGCGGCGCGACCACTTTCTCAAACAACGCTTCGGGATAGGTGACCACAATTTCGCCAGCCGCTTTGGAGGTCGTAATTTTATGGATCGTTTCCGTCCGCTGTAACACGTTGTTCGGGTTGATCTCGTCAAAATAGGCCGGACGCTTGAAGGAATCCGGGAACAGGTGAATGGTCTGGCCCGGGATCAGGTTGGTCAGGTTATTCTGGATATAGGCGGCTTCTTCCTTATCGGAGGCGATGAACAAATGATCCTGCGCGCGGGCCTGATAAACCGCCGCCAGTACAAAAGATTCCGAAGCGCCGTATAATCCGCCGATCTGGACGCGGGGGGGCGGCTCCTGCCGCAAAATCTGGGAAAGACGATTAACTTTTTTAGCGTCGGCGAACAGACGCAATAAATGTTGGATAGGTTCCACTGAAGAATGATGAATGACGAATGATGAATGATGAATTTTTAAATAATTCATTATCAACGACTTGCTAAAATAGCTTCCGTCGTTGGCGCTCATTCAACTATTCTGTTCGTATTGAAAATCAGGAGCGGGCAGCGCCCGCGCGTTTACTTTCGGAGGGTAAACAGCCGGCGTTACATAATGTTCAGCGGACAGATATTAAGAAAAATGCTTTATCTTTGCGCGGGTTTTTGCGCAACTCTCCTAAAAATCTCCCGGCCTGTTATGGAATCCTTAAAAAAAATATACGCTATCCTCGACCGTTGGAAAGGTTCCTACCTGTTTGCGGGCGCCCTGTTGTCCTTTTCCGCCTTGATGCGGATGATTGAACCCAAAGCGCTGCAACTGGCCATCGACGGCGTCCGCTACTATTTGTCGGAGAGCGCGACGCCGCTTCCGGCGGGCGACGCCCCGACGCGGGCGCTTTACCGCCTGTTGCCTACGCTGGATCAGAAGACGCCCCATTTGTTGTCCAATTTCCTGCTCGGCGTGGCCATTCTGTACGCTTTTTTTGCGTTGATCCGGGCGGGCGCCTGGTTTTGGTCGGGCAGAACCTCTGCCGCAGCTACTGAAAACGCCATAAAATTATACCGCGACCGCGTTTTCAATCATATACAACGACTTTCCCTGAAAGCCTTCGACGCTATTCCGACCTCCGAAATGATCCAGCGCAGCACGGGCGATATCGGCACCATTCGCGAATTTATCGGAACCCAGATCACGGAGGTGATCCTGCTGACCTCTTATTTTGTTTTTGCGTTCGCCATGATGCTGACCGTTCATGTTTTATATGCTTTTATTGCCGTAGCGATCGTCCCGGTCATTGTTTTCCTCGCGGTGAAGTTCTTTATCAAAGAAGGCGCCGTTTGGGAAGCGCACGAAAAAGAACAGGACAAACTAACCGCCATCGTCAACGAAAACCTGGCGGGCGCCCGCGTGGTGCAGGCATTTATGCGGCAGGACTATGAGATCGAGAAATTTACAAAACAAAACCAAGCTAAGCTAAAAATTGCCCTACAACATGTCAATCTTCATAAATGGTTCTGGACCTATTCCGATTTTTTAATCCAGTTGCAGGTGGCCGCTTCCATGATGGCGGGCGCGTATTTTACCTTGCGCGGCGAGATCACGCCGGGCGAGTTCGTCGCTTTTTTCACTTATTCTTCCATGGTCGCTTGGCCGCTTCGACAAGTAGGGCGGACGCTGACGCAGGCCGGTATGTCCTTTGTCGCTATCCAGCGCTTGTCGGAGATCATGGACGCCGAAGAGGAAAACTACGAGGGCTTTCAACCGGAAGGCGCGCTTAGGGGCGAAATCGAGTTCCGCAATGTGAGTTTTCGCTATAAAGAAGGCGAACCGTTAGCGTTGGACGCTGCGAGTTTTCATATCCAGCTTGGCGAAAAGGTCGCTTTGATTGGTATGACCGGAGCAGGGAAATCCACTATAGTCGCGCTCCTGGCAAGATTTTACGAGCCGACGGAAGGGACCATCTATCTGGACGGCAGACCCCTGAATACCTACGACAAAACCGCGCTCAGAAAAAGGATCGGAATTGTTCATCAAAAACCTTTTCTGTTCTCGACCACTATCCGCGATAATATTGCGTTTTCACAAATAGACGCCGAAGACGTCGCCGTCCACGAAGCTGCGGGCATGGCAGCAGTGGACGCTTTTTTGCACAAAACGCCCAAAGGCTACGAAACGATGGTCGGCGAGAAGGGCGTCACGCTTTCCGGCGGCCAAAAACAACGGGTCGCTCTGGCGCGTACGGTTCTCTCCAATCCCGATATTCTGATTATGGACGACACGACCTCGGCGGTGGACACGGAAACGGAATTGCATATACAGACGGCCATGAGTAAAACGCGGCACGGCAAAACGACTCTGATCATTGCCTACCGCGTCAACTCCGTCCAGGACGCCGACAAGATCATCGTCCTCGACAAAGGTAAAATAACGGAATTGGGCGCGCCCTCCGAACTATTGGAACGCGACGGTTTTTACCGGAAAATATATAATATTCAGTCCGCCATAGAACAGGATCTGCTGGCGTAATCAATACTAACGTGCAGGAACAACAATTTACCGCCGAAAAATCAATGCTCCCCTTCCTGAAACGCCTGTTCAGGTACAGCAGCCCCTATCGCCGCGAGCTATACCGGTTCATTTTTTGGGCCGTCACAGTCGCCGCCGTAGACG
>JBBRMZ010000214.1:0-7704 GCA_038230555.1 Chitinophagales bacterium | reverse complement strand
TATGCGGCAGAACGACGACGGCAAAACAGTGGCGGCCATGGACGTGCTTTTTCCGGGGATCGGGGAAATCATTGGGGGGTCGCAGCGGGAGGAGCGGCTGGATAAACTGACTCAGCGGATGGCCGAAATGCACGTTCCGCAACATGAATTGGAGTGGTACCTGGATACGCGGCGGTACGGGACTTGTCCGCACGCGGGTTTTGGGCTGGGTTTTGAACGGCTGGCGCTGTTTATGACGGGGATGACGAATATAAGGGATGTGATTCCGTTTCCGCGGTATCCGGGATCGGCGGAGTTTTGACCGTTGATTACGTTGATTTTTTCCCGCAGATTTTCGCGGACGTCAGGTCGGCAGATTTTGACCGTTGATTACGCTGATATTTGACCGTTGATTACGCTGATTATTGAGGGAAAAGCTCTATGATGGTTAGTAAAAGGTATAAAAAGAGTATTTTCGGTGGATAACCCATATTAAAATCCATTACCTTTGTTTTCCCTATTAAGCGTGCTTGTCTGAACTTTGATTCTTGTGATTTTTTTAGATTTGTATGATCTTGGGCGCATTCATTTATAGCGATTTATATTAATTAATTTTATAAAAAATGAAGGTAGCGGTTGTAGGGGCCACCGGGTTGGTTGGCTCGACGATGATGAAGGTGTTAGAGGAACGGAATTTTCCGGTGACGGAATTTTTGGCGGTGGCGTCGGAACGGTCGGTTGGTAAAACCGTTTTATTTAAGAATGACGTATATACTGTTATTGGGATGGATTCAGCTGTGGCGGCCCAGCCTGATATAGCGATTTTTTCGGCGGGAGGATCGGTTTCGCTGGAATGGGCGCCGAAGTTTGCAGCGGCGGGGTCGGTGGTGATTGATAATTCGTCGGCGTGGAGGATGGATCCAACGAAAAAACTGGTGGTTCCTGAGGTGAATGCGGGGGTTTTAACGAAGGCAGATAAAATTATTGCGAATCCTAATTGTTCGACTATACAAATGGTCGTGGCGCTGAATCCGTTGCATCAGGCTTTTGTGATCAAGCGGATTGTGGTTTCGACCTATCAGTCGGTGACGGGAACGGGGGTGAAAGCGGTCGATCAGATGATGAACGAACGGAACGGGGTGAAAGGGGAAATGGCGTATCAATATCCAATCGATCTGAACGTGCTGCCGCATATTGACGTATTTATGGAAAACGGCTATACGAAAGAGGAGATGAAAATGGTGAACGAGACCCGGAAGATCATGGGGGACGAGTCGTTGCAAATCACGGCTACGACGGTTCGGGTGCCGGTTTTGGGCGGACATTCGGAGGCGGTGAACGTGGAGTTTGCGCATGCTTACACCTTGGACGCAGTAAGGGATATTTTGGAGCATACGGAGGGGGTGATCGTGTCGGACGACGTGGCTAATTTTAAATATCCGACGCCGCTGGACGCGCATGGGCGCGACGAGGTGTTTGTCGGGCGGCTGCGGAGGGACGAGAGCCAACCCAATACGTTGAATATGTGGATCGTGGCGGATAATTTGCGCAAGGGGGCGGCGACGAATGCGGTGCAGATTGCGGAGTATTTGGTGAAGCATGCGTTGATTGAAGGGGTTGGCGCGAGTCAGGCGGCCACACATAGCTGAAAATAAGACATTCAATTCTGCTGGAATCAAGGAAATGAAGCAAACAGATCATATTATCTGCTTGCAAATATTAAAAATATTTAACAAATTAAAGATTACATCGTATTGAATAGAAGTTTACCTGCGGGCGTCAAATTGGGTATTATTACATACGAACGGGTCGAACGCGCTTTCCTTTACTTTGTAGAAAATGACGGACCTATAAAATTACCTGTATCATGAAATCTAAATTAGTACTCTGGGGATCGAACGCGGCCGACGAACGGTTGCTGATCGCGCTGCAATTACGCGCTTCTGAAAATAAAGTGGACGTCTGGACCGTGCCAGACGCCGTTGCGACCGAGGAGTTTTCACAAAAACTGATGAACGAATGGCGGTCTAATAATGCCGAAGAAGTATTTCCGGAGGGGACAACGCATATTGTTCGCGATCTGAGCATAGCGGGGTCTTTGCTGCCGGACGATATTAAAGTAGAAAAAGGGGATCTGATCCACCGCGCGCAGTCGGAGTGGCAGTTTGCCGTTCTATCCAATAAATTGAGCGAAGCGTATCGTTCCGAGTTGAATATGATCGAAGATAAGGTCAGTCAACTGACGGCTTACAGCGGCGAACTTTGGGATTCGCTGAAACAGTTTTGGAATAAAGTGCAGGACCAGGTGAAAGACCGGAACCTGTACCGCGAACACGCGGATTCGCTGCGCGACGACGCCAACGCGATGTTCGACAAGCTGAAAGAGATGCGGACGAGCCTCAATAACGAGTTTGAATCGAAATCGAAATCCGTGTACGAGCAGTTTAATACGACGCTCGAAACGGTGGATAAGAAAATACAGGACGGCGTGCGTAATTTTCCGGCGCTGTTCGACGAACTGAAGCAAACGCAGATCAAGTTCCGGGACGCTAAAATGACGCGCGAACATAGCGCGGAAATTTGGAACAAACTGGACGGCGCTTTTAAAAAGCTGAAAGAGAAACGCTTTGGCAGCGCGGGTCCGGACGCGGCGAACGCGAGCGCGGCGGACCGGTACACGCACCGGTTGGACGGGCTGATGGGGGCGGTGGATAAAATGCAGCAGTCGATCGACCGCGATATTGAGGAGATCCAGTTCCAGAAAAAACGGCAGTCGAACGCCGAAGGGCAACTGGAATCGCAGATCCGGCAGGCAAAAATTAACCTGATCCAGGACCGGATCAAATCGAAGGAAGAGAAGCTGAACGAGATGATGGCGACGAAAGCGGAGATCGAATCGAAAATGAAGTCGCAGAAAGAACGCGACGCCAAACGGGCGGCGCAGGAGAAGGCGGCGGCGGAGATCAAAGCGCAGTCGAAATCGAACAACGAGAAAAAACAGGAGCGGAAACCGGTGGAAGCGGCGCCGGTTGCGGCGGAACATCCTGCGGAAGCGGCGGAGGCCGCGCCTGTTGAAACGCATCACGTCGAGGCCGCGACGACGGCCTTACCGGTTGCGGCGGAAGCGGCGAATTATCCGGAACTGCCGATGCACGAGGCTGCCGCCGAACCTGTTGAACATACCACGCCATTGCACAGTGACGGGCTAACGGGGCCGACGAACGGGATTGCGGCTGCTACAGCCGAAAGCGTTCCTACAGTTAGCGCGCCGGTTGCGGTAGAACACGCGGTTTTGGATGGGAAGTCTGAAAACGGGTCAGCGGATTTGCGGGAAGTAGCGATGGACGCAAACGCGGTAGCGGTTGCGGTGGAGAAGGTGTAAAGGATTGTAATTTTTATTAAGACGCTATAGGGCGGTGTGGGACATGGTTCCACGCCGCTCTTTTATTTAGCCGCTAACTGAGAATTGCCATAAATTTTTTAAATGAAGTAAGGCCTTTGTTGAATTATTATGAAAGTATTTAGTTTGGGGCTTTACTATCAAAATATAATATATTTTATTTCGGAAAAATAAGGTTGGATATATAAAAAACATATAAATTGCATACTTAAATGACAATTAATCATTTTTTGCCAAAGTTTATATGATAACCCATTTATTTTTGGCTTTACAATAAAATACCAATGAATTTTTAAGACGATTTTTAGTCAAATTATAATTTAGCTTTCAATTTAGATAAATATGAAAAAAGAAAAATACCTACAAATATTCAATTACTTACTTGAATTCTCAAAACTTAGAAGCAATCCCGTGAGAGATATCGAGAGTACGGACACTCAATATCCGGACAAAATTTGGCTTGCCGATATTCCACAATGCGAAATATTTGATTGCATTACTTTTCCTTCTCATAAGGAGGATACGGATTATTGGTTAAAGATTAATAAGCCTAAAGAAATGCCAGAATTACAACAACCGACTTTTAAGATGTCAAGTGATACATTTAACGACTGGGCCGTAAAAGAGTCTTTAACAAATGAAAATGAAAAGCCAAAATTAAAAGAAGCAATTATAAAAAATGGAAGACTAATTACTTTAGCAAATCAGCAATATCTTCAAACAGAATTTGATAATTACTTAAAAACGGAATGGCACAATGATTTAAAAATTTATAAGGAAAAAACTAAAATTTATGAAATTCAACTTTACGAATACGATCAACAAATAAAAATATACAAAAATTTCTTTAATATTTATAATAAGGCACAACAATTTGGTGAAGAATTTGAATTAATTTTTGGAGTTGGTTTACTTTACTTTAAAGAAGATTCAGATAAGCCAAAAATTTGCCGTCATATATTAACATTAAAGGCAGAAATTTCATCTGAGTTTTCACAGAAAGAATCTTTTATTAAGGTTGCTCCGAACATAGATAACGAAATTCAAATTGAAACAGACGCTATTCTTGATCTAATAGAAATATTTAATACGACTGACGTAATTGAAGCTGAAAAATTAGCTGATTCTTTTATTAAGGAAAACAACATATTCGATAATTTATTTGATCCCAAAATAAAAGATGCTATTAAAATCTTTGCACATAGGCTTAGACCAGACGTAGAAGCAAAAGAAGATTTAATAAAACCAAAAGAAACTGCTAAAAAACCTATTATCTATTTTGCTCCTGCTTTACTTTTGAGAAAGCGAAATACTAGAAGTTTTACCGCGCTATATGAAAAAATTATTTCAGAAATATCTAGTTCAGTAGACTTAATAGATATTCCTTCGATAAATGATATTATTGGAGTCTTTCAGCCTGAAGAGGAGCCCGGTATTTCTGCGAATGGAACATCATATTCATCTAAGGATGAAACTATTTACTTTCCTAAAAAATACAATGATGAACAAATTGAAATTATCGAAAAAGCCAGAAAAAATAATAAAGTATTAGTACAAGGCCCTCCCGGTACAGGCAAATCTCATACAATCGCAAATTTAATCTGCCATCTATTAGCAAATGGCAAAAAGATTCTGGTTACAGCATATACAAAAAGAGCGTTAGAAGTTTTAAAAAATCAATTGCCGGAAGATTTCCAAAATCTCACCGTTAACCTTTTAAGCGGAGATTCCACGTCCATCCAAGATCTCGATTCAAGTGTAAATGGTATAATTGATAAACTTTACATTGTTACTGACCTAACTAAATATGAAAGAGAAATAAGTGAAAGTGAGACAAATTTATCATTAGTAAAAGAAAGAAAGGCATATAAAAAAAATGAATGGCTTAATGTAAAGGAAAAATCGACACGCAGACAAAATATAAATCGAAATTATTATGGAACAATTTTAGAGATCTCAGAAAAAATTGAGGAGAAATTTTCTGAGTTTAGTTGGTATAAAGATGATTTTGCCGACATTAATAACCTTGAATTGGTAAGCGACATTGAAACCTTAATTACACATACAAAGAAGTATAAGAGCGTCGACTGCAATATTTACAATTTTATAATTCCGCAGAAAGAAAATCTTTTTTTGGTTTCAGAGTTGCAAGCTTATCAAAAAATTACAAATGATTTATATAAAAAAAATGCTTTAAATGAAAGTCGGCTTTTAATTAACTGTGAAAATTATAATGAACTAAAATGCTTGTTAGAAGAACTTCATAAACTGCTTCTAACAGTAGAAAATAATTCTTCACCAGTTAAAGCAACTATAATGAGGTCCTTTCAAGAGGCCGAATTTTATTGGCTAGAGAAAATTACAAGAACAAATAAATTGCTATCACAGTTAGATGTAGATCACTTAAAACAATTTGAAAGAAGTTTCGAAATTAGTTATCCTAACGATAAAAGCTGGATTCAATTAAATGGCGATGCTCAAACATTATTTGCATACTTAAAAGAAGGAAATAGTTTATCAGGACTAATTTTTTCCATTAAAAAACCTCTCTTACCAAAAAATATCAAAGAGAAATTATATTTTATTGAATCCGTTAAGGTAAACGGAAGCGCTTGCGATACCCAGCCAGAGTTTGCAACAGTTATAACCGACATTAAAATTAAGCAGGACTTTGAAGAACTTGAAAGGATTTGGGAAAAACAACTAATTGGAAGCACTAAGTCATATTTTGAGAAATTAGTTTATTATAATAAAATTAAAGTCGATACTGAAATTTTAATTAGCTCTATTGGAGAATTAAACAAATTGAAATCACAGATTGAAACTATATCATCTATAAAAATTATAGATCTAACCAGCTATGCTATTCTAAAACTTATTAGTGCAACTGAAGATAACAATTTATCGTCCAACGCAAATATATATAAGGAAAAATTAATTAATATAACAACTTATCTGTCAATTCTTAATATTCATCCGCTTGCACAAAATATTTTAAAAGCGATTGAGAATATTGATACTGATAAATACGAACAAGAACTATCTAAAATTGATATAATAAGTTACGAAAAAGAACGATATATAAAATATAAAAATTTACAAGAAAGTCTTCAAAAGAGCTTTCCTATATTAGTAAATACAATTCTAGAAGACAATTTCGATACGACAAAACTTAGTCACCTTAGCAATGCAATTTATTATAAACATGCTGCTTTAGAAATAAGAAAATTCTTAGAAGATGATTATGAATCAAAGCTTCTATTAGAATTATCAGAATTTGAACAACTTGAAGAGAAACTTATCTCAGAAATTGCTTCGAAGAAGGCATGGTTAAGCGTATTGAAAAGTTTGAGTAAAAACTTTTCATTGCGTCAACATTTACAAGCATGGGTTCAGGCTGTCAAAAAGATAGGAAAAACAGGAATAGGGAAGAGAGCTGTAAAATTCCGAAAAGAAGCTCAATTTCAAATGGAGAAGTGTAAAGATTCCGTTCCTTGTTGGATTATGCCACTATATAAAGTAGCAGAGACTATTAATCCTGAACTGGGAATGTACGATTATGTAATAATTGATGAAGCAAGTCAATTAGGAGCAGATGCAATCTTTTTACTTTATATTTCTAAAAATATAATTATTGTTGGCGACGACAAACAAACCTCGCCTGAATACGTAGGGATTGATTCAGATACAATGACGCCACATATTGAACGTCATTTAAAAGGTATTCCTTTTGCTAATTACTATGGTACTGAATTTAGCTTTTTTGACCATGCTAAACGATTCTGTAATGGTATGACTGTTTTGCGGGAACATTTTAGATGTATGCCGGAAATAATAGAATTCTGTAACAAACATTTTTATGCTCCCGAAGGAAAAGGATTATATCCGTTAAAACAGTATTCTGAAAGTAGAATTACCCCCTTAAAAACAGAATATTGTCAAGGCGGGTTTAAAGAAGGAGCAGATCAGAATATTACAAATAAGGTTGAAGCGGAAGGTATTGCAAATAAAATAGCTGAATTAGTCAAAGATAAAAATTATAAAGGAAAATCTTTCGGTGTAATTGCGTTACAAGGTAACAAGCAGGCAACAATAATAGACCACCTAATTTTAAAAAAAATAGGAGAGGTTGAATATAAAAGCAGAAATATTGTTTGCGGGAATTCTGCGAGTTTTCAAGGCGATGAAAGAGACGTCATGTTTTTGAGCTTGATTACGGCCAATAATCATAATAGAAGCGCTTTGACTAAGTCTGAAGATGAAAGAAGATTTAATGTTGCAGTTAGTAGAGCAAAAGAACAAATTTGGCTCTTCCATTCAATACT
>JBBRMZ010000213.1:0-7741 GCA_038230555.1 Chitinophagales bacterium | reverse complement strand
TGCGAATAATGGGTTGAAAAAGTGCAAAAAGGGCTCCGGAACGATAGACCCGAAAACCGAAAGTGAATATAACAGGCCCACGGTTCCTTTTATGCCGAAAATCCCGGCCTGACGTCCGTTTATCCTTATATCCGTCAACACCCAGAGTCACCTATAAGCCGTATATAAGCCGCACACAAGCCGTATATGATGCATACACGAGTCGGGTCTAACCCGGGTCTCGGATAGTAGTAAATTTGAGGAAAGGTCAGACTAAAAGGGTTCTCAAAAACGTCTTATTCAAAATGGTTTATAGTTGGATATTCAAAAAGGCAGACCGGTGTTTATCCGCTTTTGCTAGTTTTAACCCATTATTAGCATAGCTCAATAATATCCTTCCAGCTCGTCCCCGATCAATATTTTCATTTCCAGCAGCGCCAGCCCGGCGGCCTGCGCCTGGCTGACGCCTTTAGCCAAGTAATAATCTTCCAGTTGAAGCTGTGTTTTAAAATAGGCCGTTTTGAAAGCGCTCGCGACCTGATCGTTGTACTGCGATTTGGTCGACCAGTTTTCTATGCCCGCCAACAATAAAACGTTCCAATCCGTCACCGCTTTCAGGTCGGCGGATCCGATGGGAGCGGCAGGCAGGCTCGCTAACAGTTCGTCGGAAACGGCCGGCGCGTCGTCTTTTACGTCAAGGTCGCGGACAATGGTCAGCAGCAGTCGCGCGTCTTCCCAGCCGCCAAAACCGGTTACTTTCCGGGCTTCTTCCGCATAGCGGCGGAGACGGCGATTGTTTTTCAGCGCGCTCGCGTACGCCTGCTCGGTTCCTTTTCCGACCACGCCGTCGACGGTTCCTGTATAAGCGCCAATATATTTCAGCGTCGTTTGAAGTTTAGCGCCCGTTTTCCGTTGACCGGTTGCAAAGGTGGTAGTCGCCGGCCTGGTCGTTACGGCGCTGTACGTGCTGGGCAATTTCCGGTTGGAAACGCTCCGCGAGGCCAAAGCGCCCGTCGACGTTCCCTTATCAAAACCCGTGACCGCGTGCACCATTGATTCGCGCGTGGAACGGACAAAAGCGTCCGGGAAACCGGCCGCCTGCAATTCTTTCAGTTTGACGCGCGCGTCGTTGACGTCGTCGTAAACGCCGTGAACGATCCGCACCTGCGCGTCGGCGGGGAGGGTGTACAGCGCGCCCGCAGGTTCGTAGGCGCTCCAATCGATGGGTTCGCCCGCGCCGAGCGCCGCCAGTTGAATCACGCTGACCTTCTTAGAGTCCGCCGAAATCTGGTCGACAATGAACGCGTCGCTGTATCCTTTAGCTTTTACTTTGTCTAATACGGCCTGCGCCGCGTCCAGCGTGGAAAATCCGCCAATAAATACTACGCCGTCCTGGTCGTACACGTAGGCGTACGAACGGATGGCTTCAAAATCCGACTGCCGGTGCGCGTCGAACGCGCCCAGTTGGATGGTATAAAAGTGAGCGGGTTCTTTGGTTCGAGCAATCCCCGCAAGGATGGTCGAGGTCAGGAACAGAACAATCAGCGCTGATTTTTTCATTGACGTAAGTAGATTTGGCTGGCTTAAAAGTTTGAATTCAGTCTATTTTAACTAAACGCAAAGGTAAGGGGTAAAATATGTCCGCGCAGAATAATTTTTATGTATAAAGAGGACCTATAAATAAAAATCCCCTGCCGTTTTTCAAAACGGCAGGGGATTTTTATTTAAAATATTTCCTTCTTAAACGGCAACCGCCTTTTCCACCGTATTCATAATATTCGTCTGGTGGCGAATAGACTCCTGGTGAATACAACTCAACAACTGAATAACAAACTCGTCGCTCAGTTCGTGTTTGCGGCCTTTCTCGACGGCGGCGGTCAGGATCTCGTTCCAGCGATCGGGCTGTAGGATCGAAATGTTGTTGCGTTTCTTATACCGGCCTACGTCGTCCGCCATTTTCATCCGGCGGCCCAGTAAGTTTAATAGTTCCGCGTCAATCTCGTCGATGCGGACGCGGATGGCCTCGAGGGTCTGTAGCGCGGCGGCGTCCGAAACGGTTTCGCTCCTCAATACCAGCGAATCGATCAATTCTTTATAGCGGGCGGGGACAATTTGCTGCTTGGCGTCGCTCCAGGCCTCGTCCGGGTTACAATGGACTTCCGTAATCAGGCCGTCATAGTTGAGGTCCATCATTTGCTGGGCCACGCTTTGCAATAGGTGGCGGTTGCCGCAAATGTGCGAATTATCGCCGATGATCTGCAACTCCGGGAACCGGCGCATCAGTTCAATGGGCATTTCCCAAAGCGGGATATTGCGGTATTGCGTTTTAGCGTGCGTGGAGAACCCGCGGTGGATAGCGGCGATGCGCGTGATTCCCACTTTGCTAAGGCGTTCAATGGCTCCGATCCAAAGCTCCAAATCCGGGTTCACCGGGTTTTTGACCATCACGGGAATATCCACGCCGCGCAAAGCGTCGGCGATTTCCTGGACGCTAAACGGGTTGACCGTTGTCCGCGCGCCGATCCACAACACGTCTACGCCAAATTTTAAAGCTTCATAGACGTGGTGCGCGTTGGCAACCTCCACCGTCGTTTTCAGGCCGGTCTCTTCTTTAACGCTTTTCAGCCATTTCAGCCCCTCCGAACCGACGCCTTCAAAAGCGCCCGGTCGCGTGCGCGGTTTCCAGATACCGGAGCGGAATAAGTCGACCGTCCCCAGCGCCGCCAATTCTTTAGCGGCGCTCATTACCTGCCCTTCGGTTTCGGCGGAGCAGGGGCCGGCTATCAGGATAGGGCGTTTCTTCGTTTCCCAAATAGGTTTCAAAATCATTGTCCAAAATTTTAGTAATGAGAGATAATTAATAGGCGGCTATCAGCTTTTAGCCGTTAGCCGTTATTTAGTGTAATTAATTGATTTTTAGCAAGTAAAATCATTCATCATTTAATTCCGTAGGATTCTCTTAATATCGTTCGCCTGATGGATCAGCCGGTGAAACTCCTCGAAATTGTTCTTAATCAGCAAACTCCGAAAGCGGCTCAATACGCTGATATGTTCGTCGAGGACGTCCAGCACGTTGTCGCGGTTTTGCTGAAAGATCGGGATCCAGGTATCCGCTTCGCTTTTCGCGAGGCGCACTGTGGAGGTAAAACCCGCGCTCGCCAGTTCGAATATTTTCTCTTCGTCCTTTTCTTTTTCCAATACCGTCAGCGCCAGCGCGAACGACGAAATATGCGAAATATGGCTCACGTAGGCGGTATGCACGTCGTGTTCGGCAGCGTCCATTTCCACGATCCTCATGCCCAGCGCGGCATACATTTTTTGCGCCAAAGCCAGCGCTCCTTCGCCGCTTTCCGCCGCGTTGACCAGCACCGTGCATTTTCCTTCAAAAAGGCGCGGTATCGCGGCCTCCGGCCCTGAAAATTCCGTCCCCGCCATCGGGTGCGTAGCAATGAAGTTCGCGCGGTTCGGGTGATTTCTGACCGCTTCGATCAGGTTATTCTTCGTGGAGCCGACATCCATGACCACCTGTCCGGGCCGGACTCGATCCAATAACCCGACGACCAGCGGGATCATCACGTTCACCGGCGTCGCCACAATGATCAGCTCCGCCTCGCGCAGCGCGTCGTCCATATCTCCCAGCCGGTCTACTAAACCCAAAGTTAAGGCTTTTTTTCCATGTTCGGGGTTCTTTTCGATTCCCCATATTTCGGAGGCAAAACCGGTCTCCCGCAGGCTTAGCGCCAGCGATCCTCCAATCAGTCCGATACCAAAAACGGCTATTTTCATGTGTTAGCTGTTAGCTATTAGCTTTTAGCCGTTAGCTCTTTTTGTTATTTGTTAGAGGCGCCCAGACTCTATTCTTTGAATGGCTGCTTCGATCGTCTCCTCCGTTGCGCAAAGCGAGGCCCGAATATACGCGTCGCCCCGGACGCCGAAAATACCGCCGGGGGTGATGAATACCCGGTTTTCGTACAGGATTTTATCCGTTAGCGCGTAACCGTCGCCTTCCGGCGTTTTTGCCCAGACGAACATGCCGGTTTGATTTTCGTCGAACGAACAGTTCAATACCTGCATCAGGCGGAATATTTTTTCCCGCCGTTTTGTATAAGCCGCGTTGAGGTTTTCATACCAGCTTTCGTCGTGCTGCAGCGCTTTGACGGCGGCCATCTGCACCGGCAAAAACATACCAGAATCCATATTGCTTTTAAACCGAAGCACGTCGTCGAGGTAGGACGCTTTTCCTACCAGGGTGCCCACCCGCCAGCCTGCCATATTGTGCGATTTGCTCAAAGAATTTAATTCCAGCGCGACGTCTTTCGCGCCGGGCGTTTGCAGGATGCTTTTATAATCCTGGTTGAGAATGAAACTATAGGGGTTATCGTTGACCAAAAGAATGCTATGTTGACGCGCAAAATCCACCAGTTCTTTAAAGAAGGCGTCCGTCGCTTTGGCGCCCGTCGGCATGTTCGGGTAATTGACCCACATGATCTTAACTTTCGAGAGGTTCTTTTTAGAAAGGGCGTCCAAATCGGGCAGCCAGCCGTTTTTTTCTTCCAGCGGGTAGTCTACCGCTTTGGCGCCGGAGAGTAAAACGGCAGCGCGATAAGCAGGATAGCCGGGGTTTGGAATGAGCGCCGCGTCGCCCTTTTGCAAATAGGTCATGCAAACGTGCATGATCCCTTCTTTTGACCCCAGCAAGGGCAAAATCTCTTTTTTGGGGTCCAGCGCCACTTGAAAATATTTTTGATACCAATCTGCGAAAGCCTGCCGCAGCGCGGGGACGCCTACATAGCCCTGGTAAGCGTGCGCGTCGGGCCGCGCCGCCAAAGCGCCGAGTTCTTCAATCGTCGCGGGCGCGGGCGGCAAATCGGGGCTGCCGATTCCGAGGTTGATCACCTTTAGTCCGTTGGCGTTCATCTCGGCAATCTCTTTGAGTTTGCCCGAAAAATAATATTCTTTGATGGCGTCTAATCGCTTTGCCGGTTGTATCATGTCGAAAATGATGATTTTAGAATGCTCTGCACACCCGCGCCGCGCGGGGAGGGTGGTGCGGGATGTATTTTAATTTTTGCAAAAATTAAAATACATCCCATTTCCGGATTTTCTAGCTTAACAAGCGTTTTTAATCCACCAAATACCCCGACCGGTATTCGCCTAATTCTTTCATTTCATGCGTGAACGGGCGGATGGCCGCCAGCGTTTTTTGATAGTCCGAACCTTTGTCCAGCACAAAATCGACGAAAAACATATACTCCCAGGGCTTATCCATGATCGGCACGGACTGTATTTTCGTCATGTTTGCCTTCTCATTGGCGAGCGCGCCCAGAACTTTATACAGGTCGCCGACCACGTGACCGGTCGTAAAACAGATAGAAACTTTATCGAACGTAAAAGCTGGGTTGTTGTTCTGATCCCGAAGTTCGTCGCTGTCCTTGTGATACAGGGCCAGAAAACGCGTATAATTCTTTTTGTAAGACTCGACGCTATAAGCCAGGATTTCCATATCGTACAGCTCTGCCGCCAGTTCGCTGCCGATGGCGCCGATCCCTTCGATCTTTCCTTCGCGGATTTGCCGGGCGACCAGCGCCGTATCGGTCGTCTCCACTAGTTTGATATTCGGATAGCCGGCAAAAAAATCGGTGCATTGCTGTATGGCGATCGGATGGGAATGTACTTCGCGCAGATCGCGGATTTGCTGCCCGGGCAGCGCCATCAGGTTTTGACGGATGCGCAGGAAAACTTCGCCGGCGATGCGCAGGTCGCTGTTATTGAGCAGGGAGTAATTTTGCAGAATGCTCCCGGCGATGGTATTTTCGATGGCCATGACGCCGCCGTCGGTGGAGCGGTTTTGAATAATATCGATCAATTCTGTGAACGTTTCGGCGGGGACGACCTCGACCTGCCGGTCTTTATTATAATGTCGGGCGGCGATTTCGTGGAAAGCGCCGTGGACGCCCTGTATGGCGATGCGTTTTCTGGACGGTTCGGAAATGGATATGCTCATACGACGGAAAAGTTGGCGAAGTGTTGACAAAAAAAAAGGAGCCTCGCGCGCGGGACTCCTTGTTGAAATATTTTATTCTGAATCAGATATTTACAAACCGGTAGCCCCTTTTTTGACGTCCAAAAAAGTAAAAATAAAAACCAAAATAAAAAGGGCTGTTCGAGAATATTTTCATCACAATTAAATATGGAGGCAAATTTACCGTCTTAGCGCCATAGTTGCAACTATTAAAAGTATTTATTTTAAATTTTCTAAGATTTAACCATTAACATTAGCATTTTGACGTCCTATTAGCGAACATTTAAAAGAGTTGATATTCTTCCGCCTGTAACAAACTCCGGTAGAAAGACCGCAGCCGTTGTTCCACGAGGCTCCTTTTCATGGCGTCGTAAGGCGCGGCGGCATAATCGTTCCACGCCGACGTCCAGTAAGCGTCCGAAATTTGTCCGGTCAGCAAAATAGATTTTAGTTGCGCTCTAAAATAGTCGGATACGTCGACGCTATAATGCAGCGCCAGAACTTCCGCCACCAGCGCGTTCGGATCGGCGGGATGCGAAAGCGAAGCGGTGTATGCAACCACGTCAATATTGGACATATAGTTTCCGACCGCATAACTGGCATAAAGCATGACGTCGACGAATTCGCCCCGCTTGGGCGCCGTCACCGTCGAAATCCAGATCTTGTCAAAAAGCGGCTCCTGGTAATACGCTTTCCAGCCGGCCACGTTCGGCGGGTCGCCCAATTCCTGCTCCATGAGGAGCATTGTGTAAAAATAATAGGTTCTCAGCGTGTACCGGTCGCGCAAAGACGTGGCCGGCGGTAAGGGGATCGCAAATTCGCGCATCATGCCGAGGATAAAATCGGCGGGGCTTTTCAGCATTGCGCCTTCGTAGGCCATATCGAAAAAATGTTCGCTGCCCAGCAGCGCCCTCAAAACGGGTTTGATCTCGTAATTCTGATCGCGCATGATCTGGGCGAGCGGCGCGATCACGTTGGTTTCTGCGGCGGCGTCGATGGTGTGATAGACAAAATACCGGTACAGTTTCCGGCACAGGAACTTCGCCGTTTCCGCGTTTGCAAAGATCATATTCAGCAGATCGTCCACTTCGTGCGCGCCGTCGGCGCCGATGCGGGCCTTAATCAGCGTATTCCCGTAAAAAGCGGAGAATTGTTTATCGCTCTTGTCGTGACCGACGGGGTCAAAATAAGAACCCGACCCGTTGATCCGCCATCCCGTCAGTATTTTAGCGGCAGCCTGCACGTCCGATTCCGTATAATGCGAATCCGGCCCCTTGCCGACGCAAAACAGTTCCTGCAATTCGCGGGCGTAATTTTCGTCGGGATGTCCCGCAAAATTATAGGCGCCGCCCAGATAATATAACATTTGCGGATCGAGCGTCACCGCTTTCACCAGTTGTTTATAATTGCCCAAAGCGCTGGAGCGCAGCAGCGAATTATGGACATAAAACAAATTGGAGCTAAAAACGTCGATGGATTGCGTCGCCAGGTTGGTATGCAGGAACAAAACCATTTTTTCCTGTAAGCTCCGGCCCTGCGTCAGGATCTGGTTTATCCACCAGCCTTTAATGGAATAATTTCTTCTACCTTGCGCGGTATTGTCCGTTTGGGGCGCGTTGATGAAAACAGAACCTTCCGGCACGTCCGGGTCCGTATAATCTTTATCGTTATAATCGTTGACGGGAGCGTCGGGAGCGGGGGAGGCAGTCAGCAGCAAGTCCAGCGCCTGGGTCAGCGTTC
>JBBRMZ010000212.1:0-7762 GCA_038230555.1 Chitinophagales bacterium | reverse complement strand
TATTTTTCAAACCATTCAAATTTTTCCTTTACAATCTTTGCTCTTTCTTTATTTAAATACTTCAAATAAGATTGAGCAACCGGGGAATGGTTTTTGCCCTTTAGCCAAATCAAATTCCAAACCGATTTTATTGGAAATCCTTTTACAGGTATAATTTGCAATTCGCTATTTTGCAATTCGTTTTTAATTCCAATCAACGGCAGTATAGAACAACCCAAACCGGCAATGACCGCCTGCTTTACCGCTTCGTTGGAAGTCAACTCCATTTTTTTTCTCACCGGTAGATTATTCAGTAGAATAAATTTTTCCATTGTTTGCCTGGTGCCGGACCCCTGTTCGCGATAAATTAAAGGCAGCGTTTCAAAAATGCTTTTATCATACGGCTTACTTTTAAATTTTTGTTTTGAATTGCTTACTACATAGAGTTTGTTTTGCATCAATTCAATGTTTTCAATCTGCAAGTTATCAGGCGTTACGGATACCAAAGAAAAATCAACTTCATTTTTTTCCAAGCTTTCTACCACTTTTATTTTGTTGGTCACCTCCAGCGTCAATTCAATTCCTTCGTGCTGTTTTAAAAAATCGGATAAAAAATACGGCATTATATATTGACCTGTCGATACTACTGAAATTTTCAAACGACCGGTCAGTTTTCCTTTGTGCGCTAAAGTTTTATAATTTATGGCGTATACTTGGCTTAAAATATTCTCGGCAGCCGCAGCCATTTCTTTTCCAAAATCAGTAATAAAAATTTTTCTGCCAATCATTTCTGTCAGCGGTATTTCAAACTGGTCTTGAAATTTTTTTAGCTGAATGGATACTGCCGGTTGCGTAAGATGCAATTCTTCAGCCGCTTTGGTTACGCTCTGCGTTTGCGTAATTTTTAAGAATATTCGTAATTGGTTAAAAGTATAATCCATAAATTTATTTTATGCTAATCATTGCAAATATAAATGATAATTTATGAATGACAAACCTCAATTTTGCGGCATTAAAAAATTAAACAAAATAAAGATGACTAGAATAACCGTAGCAAAAGGCGATGGAATAGGCCCTGAAATTATGGAGGCAACGCTTGATATTATTTTAGCGGCAGGAGCCAACATAGAAATTGAAGAAATTGAAGTAGGAGAAAAAGTGTATTTAGCAGGAAATACATCCGGCATTGCAAGAGAATCCTGGGACGTTATCCGCAGAAACAAAGTATTCTTAAAAGCGCCCATCACCACTCCGCAAAGCGGCGGTTACAAAAGCCTCAATGTGACGACCCGGAAATTTCTTGGGCTTTATTCAAACGTAAGACCCTGTATGAGCATGCATCCTTTCGTTAAAACCAAACATCCCATAATGGACTTGGTGATCGTCAGAGAAAACGAAGAAGATCTTTATGCGGGCATTGAACACCGGCAAACAGACGAAGTAGTACAGTGTTTGAAATTGATCAGCCGGCCCGGCTGTGAAAAAATTGTCCGGTATGCTTTTGAATACGCAAGACAGAACGGCAGGAAGAAAGTAACCTGTTTTACCAAAGACAATATCATGAAACAAACCGACGGTTTATTTCATCAGGTATTTGACGAAATTGCAAAAGATTATCCCGACGTCGAAAACGAACATTGGATCGTTGATATTGGCGCGGCAAAAATGGCGGATACCCCGGAAGCGTTTGACATGATTGTAACGCTGAATTTATACGGAGATGTTTTGTCGGACGTTGCGGCGCAAATTGCAGGTTCAGTAGGTCTAGCCGGCTCGGCTAATATTGGCGAAGAATGCGCTATGTTTGAAGCCATACATGGTTCGGCGCCGCGAAGAGCGGGACAAAATCTAGCTAACCCTTCCGGCTTATTGCAGGGAGCGGTAATGATGCTCGCGCATATCGGAGAAACTGAGGCGGCTGAAAAAGTGCAGAATGCATGGCTCAAAACTATAGAAGACGGAATTCACACCTACGATATTTTTAAAGAAGGCGCCAGCAAACAAAAAGTAGGAACAAAAGAATTTGCAAAAGCCGTAATAGCCAATTTAGGGAACAAACCCTCAACGTTAAAAGCAGTCTCCTATGCCAACAGCGCGGCGCTTAACTTGCCGGCCTATAAAAGAAAACCGGCGGCTAAAAAAGAATTAGTAGGCGTCGATTTATTTGTGCACTGGACCGGAAGTCAGCCTGACGAGCTGGCAAAAATCATTCAGCAGTTAGAAAGCGCCAATATTAAACTCTCTATGATAACCAACCGGGGAATTAAAGTTTATCCCGATGGTTTTAAAGAAACTTTTTGCACCGACCATTGGCGTTGTCGCTTTAAGCCAACAGAGGGAAACCTCATACATAAAAAAGACCTGATTGAATTATTATCAAACGCTATTACTAATAATATTGACGTCATTAAAACAGAAAACCTCTATAATTTTGACGGCAAGCCGGGATATTCATTAGGGCAGGGACAATAAAATTTTCACCATGCAAGGTACTCGTCTGGATGGGGAGTACCTTAAAGCGCTATTTTTCAATATCAATTCAACTTAAAACAGAAGGTGTAGAAAACAATGTTTTCTACACCTTCAAATCATCATGATGTTGCTTTAATTTAACAACTCATATATCCCCGCAATGCCCTGCCCCCCGCCAACGCAGGCGGTCACCATGCCGTATTTTTTCCCCTGCCGCCGCATTTCATTAAACAATTGTACGGAAAGTTTAGCGCCTGTGCAGCCCAGCGGATGCCCCAGGGCAATGGCGCCGCCGTTGACGTTCACCAATTCCGGATTCAAATGCGCTTCCTGGATGACGGCCAGCGCCTGTGCGGCAAACGCCTCGTTGAGTTCGATCATTTGCAAATCGTCCGTTTTCAATCCCGCTTTTTTCAGGGCTTTAGGAATCGCGGCGCAGGGGCCGATCCCCATGATAATGGGTTCCACGCCCGCTACTGAACAACTCAACATCCGGGCAATGGGTTTGAGGTTGAGCTTGCGCGCCAGGGTATCGCTCATTACTAAAACAAATGCCGCGCCGTCGGACGTTTGCGAGGAATTCCCCGCAGTGACGGAGCCGTCGGCGGCAAAAGCGGGCCTTAATTTCGCTAATCCCTGCGGCGTCGTGTCGCGCCGGACGCCTTCATCCATTGCCACTATATGATCTTTTTCGCGGCGTTTATCGTCTTCTACGAATACCTCTTTAACATTGACCGGGACGATTTCAGCGGTAAACTTACCGGCGTCGATGGCGGCGGCAGCTTTTTGATGAGAACGGTACGAAAATTCGTCCTGCGCTTCGCGGCTGATGTTATACTTTTTGGAAACCGCTTCCGCAGTAAGCCCCATGCCCACCACATAATCGGGCGTGTTTAGAGCGACGTTATAAGACGGCGCTAATTTATAGCCCGTCATGGGTAGCATGCTCATACTTTCCGTTCCTCCGGCAATATAGCATTCGCCCATATTGGCTTTTATTTTGGCGACGGCAATGGAAATAGCTTCCAAACCGGAAGCGCAATAGCGGTTAATGACCATGCCCGCCACGTCCCTACCCAGGGCGCGGACGGAAATTTGTCTGCCAATTTGCAGCCCCTGTTCTCCTTCCGGGTTAGCGCAACCCACAATAACGTCGTCGACCAGCGAAGGATCAAGTTCGGGAACCTGCGCCAGTAAATGTTGAATGACGTCAACCGCCAGATCGTCGGACCGGTAATTTTTAAAGCCGCCTCTGCCGGCTTTGCCGACTGCCGAACGATAACCGGCAATGATATATGCTTCTTCCATTTTTTTATTAGCTGTTAGCTGTCAGCCTTTAGCCGTTAGCTTGTATTTAACTGATTATTAATATTTTATGCAAAAAAAATAAAAAGACTTCCCTATCTCAAATGTTCTGTTGCAATCCTCAAACGCTATGAAAAATCATTCATCATTAAAAACTAATCGTTAAAAATCAGTTTCTCAGCGGCCTGTTATTGGTCAGCATATATTGTATGCGTTCGAGCGTTTTTTGTTCTCCGCATAAGCTTAGAAACGCTTCTCTTTCCACGTCCAGCAAATATTGTTCGCTGACTTTTTGCTGACCGGTAAGGTCGCCGCCGCACAGCACGTACGCAATTTTCTTCGCGATCTTTACGTCGTGCGCCGAAGCGTATTTGCCCAGTTCCAGGCTGTGCGCGGCGACGTATAAAGCGCTCAAACCGCCGCGACCTAAAACTGTTATGTCGGTTCTTTTGAGCGGCATGACATAATGGTCGGCGAGTTCCAATACTTTTTTCTTAGCTTCGGCAATATTCCGGTCTTTATTAACCGCAACGGCGTCTTTTTGGTTCAGATAACCCAGTTTGTATCCTTCCCAGGCGGAAGTGGATACTTTTGCCGTGGCGATGGTTTGAAAGCGTTCGATGAGCGTGGGAATCATGACGTCGCCCTCAAAGAAACTATCCGAAGCGCGGAGCGCAAACTCCTTGGTTCCGCCGCCGCCGGGTATGATCCCGACGCCCGCTTCGACCAGGCCGATATAAGATTCCGCCGCGCAAACCGAGGCGTCGCAGTGCATCGTTATTTCGCAGCCGCCGCCGAAAACGTATCCTTGCGTGGCCGCGACGACCGGAATCATAGAATAACGGCAGCGCATGACCGTTTGCTGAAAAAAATTGATCGCCATGTTGAGTTCGTCAAAATCCTGTTCATAGGCCATTTGGGCGATCATCATCAGGTTGGCGCCGACGCTGAAATTGGTCGCATTATTTCCGATAACCAGTCCTTTCCAGTCGCCCGATTCTGCCGTTTCGATACTTTGCTGGAGCGCGCGCAAAACGCCCTCGCCCAAAGTGTTAGCTTTACTTCTGAATTCGAGGCACAAGACGCCGTCGCCAATATCGTGCAATATGGCGTCCGAATTTTCAAAAACCGGCTTCTGCTGTCGGTAATTATCCAGGAAAATAAATTCGCCGGCGCCCGGAAGCGGCAAATAGCTTCTGGTAGAGACGTCGTAATATTTCTTAATCCCGCCTTCTATTTTGTAAAAAGTAGTATGACCGGCGGCGACCATTTCCTTGACCCATCCGGCTATTTTATCGCCCTGCGCTTCCGCCGCTTCTATTCCCTGCGCGATCCCGATGGTTTCCCAGTATTGGAACGGGCCGAGATCCCAGGCAAAGCCCGCGCGAAGGGCGTCGTCAATACTATAGATATGATCGGCGATTTCGGGGATGCGGTTGGATACGTAGGCAAACAAGCCCGCCATCGAACGCCGGATTAGTTCTCCGCCTTTATCCGCAGATTTAAACACTGCGCGGAGCCGGTTCGGCAATTCTTCTATTTGTTTGGCCACGCCTAAAACAGGCAGCGAACTTTTCTGCGACGGCTCATACTGCAGCGTTTTCAAGTTGAGCGCCAAACTGACTGTTCTGCCGGCTGCGTCTTTTTCGTTGGTTTTTTTATAAAAACCCTGGCCGGATTTATTGCCCAGAAATTTATTGTCCAGCAGGAACTGCATATAGGCCGGCGTCTCAAAAGCGCCCGCCTGCTCGTCGTCGGGGCAGTTCGCGCGGATACCCTTGATGACGCTGGCGGACGTATCGTGGCCCACCAGATCGCTCAGGCGATAAGTTCCGGTATTGGGTCTGCCAATGACGGGACCGGTCAGCGCGTCGACGTCTTCTATGCGCAGATCCAATTGCGTAGTCAGTTGATAGATTTTTGCCATTGCATATACCCCTACCCTGTTCGCGATAAAAGCCGGCGTATCTTTGCACAGAACGGTTTGTTTACCCAGAAACAGATCGCCGTAATGCATTAGAAACTGAACGACCTCCGGATCGGTTTCAGCGGTCGGTATGATCTCCAGCAACCGCATATACCGGACGGGGTTAAAAAAGTGGGTACCGCAAAAATGTTTCCTGAAATCGTCGCTTCTGCCTTCCGCCATCAGATGGATGGGAATACCTGAAGTATTGGAACTAATTAAAGTACCCGGCTTGCGGTATTTTTCTACTTTCTCGAATAAGCTTTTTTTAATATCGAGGCGTTCGACCACCACCTCGATGATCCAGTCGCATTCTGCGATCCGGGGCAGGTCGTCGTCAAAATTGCCGGTATGGATCCGGGCCGCAAATCCTTTTTCGTATAGCGGAGCAGGTTTAGATTTGACCGCCGTGTCCAGCGCCGCGTTGACTATTTTATTGCGCGCCGCAGGGTTTTTCTTATCTTCTTCTTTGATATCAAAAGGGACAATATCCAGCATCAAAACGTCCAATCCAATATTTGCAAAATGACAGGCAATTCCCGAACCCATGAGTCCGGAACCCAAAACGGCCACTTTTTTTATCCTTCTTGACATAATCTTTTTATAAGGATGAAATATAAATGATAAATGTTGAATGTTTAATAAAACGGTTTCAGCGAAAATTCGCTAAAGTTGCAAAGTTATTATTTTCAATTATTGAAGGGGCGGGACTTTCATTTATTTTGAAAATTTTTCAATCATTAATTCCATGAGCCGCCGTTATAGGTCAATTTTCCCATCGTAGACCCGGACGGCAGGCCCGCAGAGCCAGATATTTTTGAAACCGTCAGGGGTGGATTCAAAATGCACCCGCAGGTCGCCGCCTTTTGCATGGACCGGCAGATTGGTCAATCCGCCGTCCCGAGCGAACGCGGCAATAGCCGCGGCCGTTGCGCCGGTGCCGCAGGCGAGGGTTTCAGCTTCCACCCCCCGCTCGTAGGTTCCCAGCGAGATGCTGCCGTCTTTTTTCCTTTCCACGAAGTTGACGTTGACGCCTTCTTCTTTGAACCGTTTGGAATACCGGATTTCCTGCCCGTTTTCAAAAACGTTTATATCCTGCAAATCCTCCACAAAAACCACGTAATGCGGCGAGCCTGTGTTGAGCAGAAAATAATCCGCTCCCTTTTCAATGACAGGTACGTCGATCATTTTCAATGAAACCCAGCCATTTTTGTCGATACTCGCCTCATGCGGGCCGTCAATCGCTAAGAATTCACACTTTTCACCGATATAATTTTTAAGACGGGCAAAGGCAACAATGCACCTGCCGCCATTTCCGCACAAGGAAGATTCGGAACCGTCGGCGTTGAAATAGACCATTTCAAAATCATATTTTGATCCGGTTGCAGCGCTGGAAGGTTGTAATAAAATAAGTCCGTCCGCGCCGACGCCAAACCGCCGGTCGCATAATCGCTGAATGAACGCTTTATCATTCCGGTCTATGAAAGAGCCGGAAAATTGGTCGATCATGATAAAATCGTTGCCGGCCCCCTGGTATTTAAAAAATGGTATAGTCATAGACAGATTCTTAGGAATAGCGCTTAAAACGCCTTTTTAAAAGTCATTGGCGTTGAAAACCCGACGCTAAGGTGTAACAATAATTAATTAAATTCGTTATTAATAGATTATAAAATCACTAACCGGCTTTTAAATTCCATCCAATTAATTATCGCCTATACTGATGAATAAAAATCTGCTATGGACCACTATCACCGCATCTTTCATTAGTTCTATTGTTGCTGTTTCGTTATACAAATATATCGAACCGCCGAGGGAAATTACCCTTAAAGATGCGGCTAACGCTAAATATGCCAGTTTGCAGGACGTAATGCTGGGCGGCAGGGTGCAGCGTAATTTCCTGTCGTCGTCGCCTACCAATTTTATTGCCGCCGCGCAGGCCATTACGCCTTCGGTCGTTAATATAAAAGCGCTGAGCGGTGGAGACGTAGATTTTTGGGCGGACGGCATTCCGGCGTCTTCCGGCTCGGGCGTGGTTATTTC
>JBBRMZ010000211.1:0-7924 GCA_038230555.1 Chitinophagales bacterium | reverse complement strand
CAGGTTTTCGTTAAACTGGCGCTGCGCTTCCTGTTTTACATCCAGAAAGCCGTTTGGGCCGGTTTGGTCTAAGATTTTCAGGTAATCGATTAAATAAGTTACCTGAGAATCGATCATGTGCAACACCGAATTATGTCCAAGCCCGGAGTTCGGCCCCAGCAACAAAATCATATTGGGGAATCCCGAAACGGAGAGGCCATAATACGCTTCCACGTGTCCGGCTTTCCATTCCTCCAACAGGTTGCGGCCCTGCCGTCCGATGATTTTGGCGTCCATATCAATCTCGGCGGCGGAAAAGCCGGTGCAGTAAATGATGGCGTCTAGTTTCCGTTCCTTGCCGTCTCTGGTTTTAATACCGTCCGTCAGGATTTCTTCGATCGGTTCTAGGATCAGTTCAACATTAGGCCGGGTCAGCGCTGGATAATAATCGTCGGAAACCAGGACGCGCTTACAGCCTATTTCGTAATCGGGCGTTACTTTTCTCCGGAGTTCGGGATCCGTAATGGCTTTATTAATCTGCTCGATCGCCATTTTTTTGGCCAGCTTCCGGATGATCTGGTTACCGAGGAAAGCCAAGCCCAGGAATTCGCGAAACCAATATTGCCCTTCCCGGTAAAGCCGCTGGGTCAACGGGATCGCTTTAAATAGTTTTTGCTCAAAATTCGTGACGCGGCGGTCGTCCCTCGGCGTCACCCAGGGAGGCGTCCGTTGAAACAAATATAACCGCGCCGCGCCGGCCGCCATTTCCGGCACGATCTGAATAGCGCTGGCGCCTGTTCCGATGATAGCGACTTTTTTGCCTGACCACTCAAAGGAAGCGTCCCAGCGCGCGGAATGGAAAGCCGGGCCCTGAAAAGTTTCCATGCCTTTAAAAGCGGGCGTATACGGGCGGTTCAGCGGCCCGGTCGCCGCAACGACCACGCGGGCGCTAAAGGTCGATCCGTCGCGGGCGGTTAAGCGCCAACGGCCTTCCTGTTCAGAAAAAATTTGTTCAACGACGTCCGTATTAAAGCACAGGTAAAGTTGCAGACCGTATTGATCGACCACTTTTTTCATATAATCCAGAATCTCCGGCTTTTTGGAATACAGGCGCGACCAATTTGGATTTAGCGCAAAAGAAAAAGAATACAAATGGGAAGGCACGTCGCAGGCGCAACCCGGATAGGTGTTTTCACGCCAGGTTCCGCCTACCTGGGAGGCGCGCTCTAAAATAATAAACGATTTTATGCCTTCCTGCAGCAGCCGGACGGCGGCTGTCAGGCCGCCAAAACCGGCGCCTACAATGACGACGTCAACAGCGGTATCTTTTGCAGTTGTATTCATTTGGTTGTCATTTTAGCGGGCGGAGAGACGTCGGCGTCCGGCGCATGTTCCCGGTAGGTGCGGCCGGTTTTATTGGGCGGCCTGAACGTTTTTAAAAGTTGCGGCACGACGATCCGGGCGTATCCAACGGGCGAATAACGCGAAAGAAAATCAATCAGCCGCGCGTCGGCGCCTACCAGGATGCGGTCTTTGTTTTTTTCAATACCGTCGAGGATGATTTTCGCCGCCTGGGCGGGCGTAGTTTTAGCTGATTTGGCAAATTGGTCGATCACCGTCTTTTGTTCTTCCGGCGGAATGCCGGCCGTTACCCTCGTATTTTTAGCAATGTTGGAACTGACGCCGCCGGGAAAAATAGCCGAAACCTGCACGTTTGTATCCCGCAATTCGTTCCTTAAAACTTCGGTAAATCCGCGAACGCCAAATTTAGCGGTGCAATAGGCGCTCTGGTCCGGCGCGCCGATCATGCCGAATACGCTCGACACGTTGGCAATATGCCCTTCATTGACTTCCGTCATGGCGGAAATGAAGGCTTTGGTCGTCCGGATTACGCCCCAAAGATTGATATTGAGCAGCCATTCAAAATCTTCCAGCGGCGTTTCCTCAAAAGCGCCGGCGCCGAGCGCCACGCCCGCATTATTCAGCAAAACGATCCGCCGGCGCGGGTATTTTTGAAGTATCCGGGCTCCAAAATCGAGCGGCGCCGTTCTATCCGAGACGTCCAAACGCTCTGTTTCCACCGACCCGTTAGCGGCTTTTATTTCCGCCTGCGTTTCCTGTAAGCCGGTCAGGTCAACGTCGGTCGCCACAACGTCTGCGCCTCGGCGGGCTGCTTCCATGGCGCAGGCTCTGCCGATACCGGAAGCGGCTCCGGTGACGATAAATAAGGATCCCCTAATTTGTGTCATAGCGCTGTGGTTTGGGAGAATACGTTAAAAGGTAATTTTTTTAAAACCTCCGTTACATGTCCGGCGACAAACTCGGGATGGAAAACCAAACTATAATGGTCGCCCGGCGCGACGACAAACGGCTCGTCCGGCGGCGCCACTATATTATCCGGCGTCGCGTGAATACGCAGATCGGGAACAACCGTCAAAGCCGCCGCTTTTCTGAACAAAATTTCAAACTGTTGAATCAGGTAGCCGGGATCTTCCGCCGCCATGACGTCCCCTAATTGATCGTTGAGCGCCCTGGATTCGTCAAACGGATATTTTTTTTTCAGATAATTAATCGCGGTCGCCGACTGTAAAATATGCAGCCGGACCAGCGCTTTGAGTAAAAAAAGGCTGCGGGTTAGGGTAAAAATCTTTTGCTGATCGGTAAAGGAAGCTAATTGTACGACAGGCGAGCCTGCAATTTGTTTGACGTGGATCGCTATCCATCCGCCCATAGAATGGCCAATAATAAGGTCCTGCGCGTCGATTTTATACTTTTGAACCAGCCAGGCGGCGGTCGATTCCACGCTAATACGTCCGGCAGGGCTCCATTCTTTTAATTCGTTTTTTAAATAAACGCAGATGGGTTTTTCTAACCCAAGTAAAGGAATGAGTCGGTCAAAAATAGAGCCGTCTTCCGTAAATCCGTGTATAAAAAAAGTTCTATGCATAGGTTTGAGAGGGGGAACCGTTTAAGGCAATATTTTTGGCAGCCTGAATACGCCGCCGTTAATCCATACAAAGATATACTTTGCCGATTATTTTTTACCGTCTATTTGGTAAAAAAGCCTTTATCCCAAAAAAAATACGGGATGGTTCAACAAATACGCGCGGCAGGTAAATCAAGCAGGCTCGCCCGACAATATTTCCCACGTATGATCATACAGGAGTTTAACGGTAGCCAGGAAAATATAGGGCGCCCGCAAACCCCATTCGTCGGGAGCAATCAGCGAAAGGGTACAGGAACCGTCTTTTTTTTCGTAAACGTGATAAATATGGCCCATGACGGGCCGGAAGCCCATGGCAGCTTGGTAGATTTTCTCTGAAATAGATTTTCGTTCCTGAAGCCGGTTAGCTTGGCTGAGTAGGATCTCCATTTGTTCCCTCAATTGAAAAAGCTGACGGTCGGTCTGCTCGTACATAGCAGTCATCGCATTCCCTTTGATCCGCCCTTTGTCTTCAGGCTTAATAAGGGCGCCGCCCACGTCGCTGGCGTAGGGAAGCAGGCCGGGATTTTCGGCGATTTTATCCGGGTCGATCGGGTTTTTGAAGGAAGCCGCTTCGTTTGCGGTCGCATTATTTTTATCTGACATAATCAACGGGAATGGACGTCATCGAAACGCGGACGGCGGGTTATTTGTTCAATCGGGTAGGAACATAAAAAAAGCAGTAAATTCCGGTAAACCGGAACGTACTGCTTCATCCCTATGAACAAGTCTATAAATAATTAAATTATTTCTTCAATTCGAAACTGCCTTTGCCGGCCATGTAGCCTTTGTTATATACCTCCACGTCATATTTGCCTTTTTGCAAAGTACTCGTGGTACCTTTCGTATCCCAGGCCAGACAAACGTTTTGGGAAGACTGCGCGTAATCGACGTCTTTAGAAGTGGTATATTGCACCTCTTTACCGCCGTCCAGTTTCAATACGCCGCCGCCGCCGGTCTGCGTAGAAATTGCCACGCCGGTTGGGTCAATAATGCGGAAATAGAAAGTTTCTTTACCGGTTGGAGCGATCGCATTTTCACCCGCGTCAAAGCAAAATTTAATGCGATTGATGTTTCCGGCGTGGGATCTTTCTTTTTCTTTACCGTCTCCGCCTACGACATAACCTTTAGTAGTCAGGTTAGAAACGTGAACGACGGAACCAATATCAACTTTTCTGGCCAGCATCGTTCTTTCCTGCTCAACTTTCGCTTTTTCCTGAGCCAGCGCTTCATTTTGAGAAGCAAGCTGTTCTCTTGCCGTTTTCACGGTGCTCAGGTCGGTCTGAATTTGCGTTTTTTCGCTGGTCAGCGTAGCAACGTTTTCAGTCAGGCCTTTATTCTTGGTCTGTAGATCGGCAATTTGCGTTATATAACCGGTTACCTGATCTTTCATCTTACCTAATTCGGCGCGGGCGCCGGCCAGGTCTTTTTTAACGTTAATAAGGTTCGCAATTTTAGTTTTTTGCACGTCCAGTTCGCCTTTTTGTTTGTCGATTAGGGAGTTCAGTTCGGTATTTTTACCTTTCATCCCTTCCAACTCCGTGCTGGCGTCTTTAAATTGCTGGTCCAGTTTGGCGTTCAGGTCCTCTTCGCTTTTCAGCGTAGTTTGCGTAGTAATGACCTCCGATTTTTTGCTGTTCCAGTTAGCCCAGGTAACAATATTGGTTCCTACCAAAGCGACAATAGCCGCGATTGCCCAAGGCAATAATTTACTTCTCGAATCCTGATTAGTACTCATAATAAAGTTTGCTTTTAAAGTGAATAAATACCCTCCTAAACGGGTTTTACCGTAAGAAAAGCGTTTGATTAAATAATTTAATAAATAATATAAATGTTTAGGAGTGTAGCCCTTTGCAAAGATCCTTCAAAAACCATGGTTCCTGTAAAGATAAAAAATCATGCTCGGCTATGGGATAGGTAATTTATTGCGGCGCCTGAAAAATAAAATGCGTTCCAAATAGAACCATCCGTTGCAAGCGTGAAATAAAAACGGCGCGCTCGTTTATTTTATTTCCAGCGAACCCTTAAATATTTGTTAAAATCTGCTCAAATTTATATAAATTCTTGATTGTAAAACAAGTAAATTCAATCATTTTTATAATTGATATACTAATAAATTTAAGTAAAATACGCATTTTACCTGCCCTGGTCTAAATAAAGCGCTTATTTGAGTCTTGGCGGCCAACCAATCGCTTGCTTTTAGTGATTCTAATATTAAAAGCATGCTTTTACGATATTACTTTAAAAGACTCATATATGACAGGTCTTCATTATTTACTGATACTTCCTTTTTTTTGCGGCATAACGAAATCCCTCGCGGCGCAAACAGCGCCCCCGGGATCCTGGGAGCCGCCCCGCCATCAATTCATGGCGCAATTTGGCGAAGCCTTTAACGACGACCGCGTTCGGGAATATACCCGCAATATGCCGATGGTTGGCCTTACTTATTATTATAATTTTGCCCGCCATTGGTACGTCGGAGCTGATGCCCAGTACATGCAGAAAGGTTTTTTGCTGAACGATCTTAATAAAATTGCCGCCCCGTCGCCCGAAAACCCGGTTACATTGCCGCTGATAAAATTATATTTAGACAAAAACCGGGGTAGCCTGCGATCAGATTTAACGAATGCCGACGTCGTAAAGCTAACCACGAACCAATCATATCATATCAAACGACAGTTGAACCTAAACTTTGGCTATACAAAAGTTTCTCCGCGCAATTTATTACGTATCGGCCTGGGTTTTACCTATTGGAATACGCAGTACCGCGATCTGTATTCGTATTTAACCGATGTAAATTCAAACGCCGGCGTTCTCTATTTAGCTCAGAAAAGTATCAGCAATACGTATTTCAACGGAATTATTGCCTATGATTTTTTCCTGAACGAGCGCCTGACGGTTGGCTTGCGCCTAATGACGTCGCAATTCAATTTTGGCGCTTCTGAATTACAGTCGGGGATTACGATTGGATATGCGCTGCCAGGGCGATAGCCGATTAAACATTTTTTTATGCCTTATAGATATTCCGCAGCCGACGTCGACGAGCGCCTTCTTGAAGGGTGCCGACTGGGAGTTCCTTTGGCGCAAAAGTACTTGTATGAACGATATTTTGGCAGGCTCGTCGGCGTCGCGTACCGGTATATCCGCGACAAACAGGACGCCGTTGAAATATTGAATCAGGCGTTTTTGAAGATTTTTCAGTCGCTGCCTAACTACCAGGAAAAAGGAGCGCTGCTGGGCTGGATGCGGACGATTGTTTTCCGGACTACCCTGAACCACATCCGAAGCCAAGTGATTTTTAAGGAAATCAGCGAACCGGAATGGAAAGAAGCGTCTCCGAGCGTAGAAAACGAAGCGCTTTTAAACATGAATATTGAATACATATTAGCCGCCCTTCGGCAATTGCCCGATGCCTCGCGCGCCGTTTTCAATCTGTACGAAATCGACGGTTTTAGTCACGCAGAAATTGCCGAAACGCTCGCCGTCAGCGTCGGAACCAGCAAATGGCGGCTATCGGACGCGAAGGCCCGGTTACGAAAAATCCTTAATCAAGACTGCGAGGCGTCGTCGGCCCCGTTAAAAAATTAACAGATATGGAAAATAAAGAACAGAAATATACGCCGTTGGGCGAGAAGTTTGACCACTCAGTGTTTTCTTTGGAACCCGCCGCATGGACGTCGATGGAAGCGCTCTTGGTATCGCAAAAGCAAAAACGTTCCCGTAGAAGAATTGGCTTTTTTATTTTTTGGACGTCCATAGCCGCAATGGGCGGAGGACTTTTCTTTTCGCGGGCTGATAAAACAGCGCATGATGTTTCGGGTAAAACGGCGCATTCAGAATCTGCCGTTTTAGAAAAGAACGCTTCGACTTCCAATTTTAATATTGGGAAACTGGCGACACGGCGACTGAAGCAAACGGTTTGTCGGCGCATCCGTTCAGCCGCCTGCCCGAATTTACGCAAATGTCGACCGGCGATTCCCTGCAAGCGGTTCTTTCAACAATTAGGCAGCACAGTATTAAAGAAAACGCCCGCGAAGGCTCTTTTATTAACCGGATTAAAACGCTTGTCCCCGTCCGCCGCGTCCGCAAACTTCAGACAGAACTGGCGCCGTCCAATAAACTAAATGAATCGCGCGCTCATGCTTCAAGCAGCGCCGCTCTTTCGGGCTTACGGGAAAATGTCAATAGTCGGATCTTAGATCAGTCCGCTCCCGCGCAAAGCGTGGTTGAAAATTCGACGGTGTCTCCATCCGAAATTCCGGTAAAACCAGCGCCCGGAAATATAACGCCCAAACAATCGCCGGTAAAAGATTTTCCGAAAACAACGGCTGAAAAGGAAGCCCTTCACGACGGATTCCAACCTCTGTCGGCCGGGTGGAAACCGGAAACGCCGGGAACTCCGCAAAGGCAGTTCGCGGAGTTAAGCGCCTTGCGCCCAGTTTCTATTTCGGCAATTAATTCAGCGCTGCCTTACCGCGGCGGGCAATTAATTGACGTCGGAGAAGAACCTACGTCGTTTTCGCCGGTGAAACCTTTATGGAACGGGCCGCGTCAACATGTTTCACTGGGCGCCGGCTCCGATTTTCGCAACCGCCCTAGTTTTATTAACAGATACCGCGCAGATTATGCCTGGCGGGTTACGCCGCTGCTAAGTATTGGCGGCTCGCTAAATTATTCTGTTTTCAACGTTAATTACTATCCTCCATGTGGCCCTACCTGCAATATCTGCCCGAACTGTAATGTGAACAATTATACCAACGACCCTTCTATTGTTACCACCGAAAAAAACTATATATTTTCAACTGATCTGGAAGCTAATTTGTAAGTAGTATGCATTAAATAAACGCTAAAATTCGTATCTTTGTGGATGATCAAAGCAAATCAACTCACACAGACGGAAGTATCGACCTTGCGGGAGGCTCAAAAGAACTCGGATAAGGCGCATTTCAGGAACCGGTGTTT
>JBBRMZ010000210.1:0-7932 GCA_038230555.1 Chitinophagales bacterium | reverse complement strand
CGAAGCGGCCGGACACCAAGCCCTGGTCTGCGCTAAAATCGAAAAGCCCGAAGCCATCGACAACCTCGACAGCATCATTAAAGCGTCCAACGCGATCATGGTGGCGCGGGGCGATTTGGGAGTCGAATTGCCCATGGAACGCCTGCCCATCGTTCAGAAAGAAATAGTCAGCAAGTGTATTCAACGCGCACGGCCGGTGATTGTTGCTACGCAAATGATGGAATCTATGATCACTAATCCAAGCCCTACGCGCGCGGAAATTACAGACGTCGCCAACGCGGTAATGGACGGCGCCGACGCCGTGATGTTAAGCGCGGAAACTTCCGTAGGTCGGCACCCAATTTTAGTCGTGGAAGCGATGACCAAGATCATCATGGAAGCTGAAAAACTGCCTGCCCGCATCAAAAGACCAGAATCGGTGAAAAAAGCGAGCACTTTCCTTTCCGACGTAATTTGTTTGACTGCGGCTAAGGTCGCAGAAGATTTAAACGCCAAAGCCATCATCGGTTTTACTAACTCAGGTTATACGGCTTTTAAGGTTTCCAGCTACCGGCCGCATTGTGAAATCTTTATTTTTTCCGGTCGTCCTGAAATGCTTGCTACTTTAAACCTGGTTTGGGGCGTCAAATGTTTTTATTACAATAAATATTCTTCCACCGATGAAGCCGTTCATGAAACCATAGAACTGCTGAAAAGCGCTGGAAAACTGAAAGCAGGCGATGTGGTCATCAATACGGGAAGTATGCCCATTCAAAAAAGACTGAGAACAAATATGTTGAAAGTAACGGTAGTCGATTAAAGGCGACAGAATATTTTACTAAAAAATTCCCTGCTACAAAACCCGGCGCAGGGATTTTTTTGTTAGAGCCAATAAGGTCATAAATTTTGTGATAACAGTATAATAATATTAATTTATTCAGTTTGCAGCTCCTTCTTTTTTAGATTTAGCCCATCCGCTTCGCTTGCCAAAATATTTTTTATCCGCCACCAGTAAGCCAAATGATTCCCCTTCTTCTTTGGTGTGTTTGGAATGATGCGCGCCATGCGCGCGTAAAATTCCGCGGGAATAAGTCGTCTCCAATTGTTTGAACCAATTGAAACGACGATGGATATAGACGTCGTGGACCAAAAAATAGATCAGTCCATAAATAGAAATGCCAACCCCAACAAAAAACAACCATTTATGGGCGGTCAGCGTGCCTAAAATATAACAGGTCATACTGGGCAACGCGAAAACCATGAAAAACAGGTCGTTTTTCTCAAAAAAACCTTCTTTTTCGTGTTTTGGCTTATGATGATCGGCGTGCCAGATCCAAAGCGGTCCGTGCATCAAATACTTATGCGCCACCCAGGCGACAAACTCCATACCCGCGACAGATAAAAAAGTAACTATTAAATAGGTCATAATTAGGTTTTATTTATTTATTTAGTCTACAGATTTCCTCTATAAAAGATAAAAATTTAACGGCAAAAATGGTTAATCTAACTTGTTTTCTAAAGTAAGTAACGCCTATTTTTTCCTGACGAACAAGATAACAATCAAAACCGCTATTTTGATTAAAATATATGGCTTATCAAACCTTAAAAGATTTTTATTGAAAACGGCTTAATACGGCTTCTTCTTAAAGTCGGGCGGCTCCGGCTGACTTATGACGCTCCCCGGCCGCATGATAAAGTTTAATTTCCAGGGCGGGCGTTGCTAAACTACAATCGTAAAGCTTAATCTTTCCTGAAGGCTAATATTTTAGTTTTAAGAGAATCGATTTAAAAATTGGCTTAATTATAGCGTATTCTGGTATAATTACTTATTTTTGTCTAACGCATGAGAAACTAATGAGTCGCTATGACAATTCCGTTTGTTTTAACAAAACCCATACCTTACATTGCTTCTGCCGTTCCTGAATATAAGGAACGCTATATTAATTTATGCAGAAGCGCCGCTTCCATTCCGCTATATATGACGCCTGGATGGCTGGACGCCGTCTGTAATAAAGGCGAGTGGAACGTATGCCTTTCTTTTGATGGCGCAGATCGAATTAATGGCGCGCTCGTCTATTATCTTGTACGGTTGAAATCTTTTATTCCAGCCATTGTTATGCCTGAAATTACGCCGCATTCCGGGATATGGTTTGAATACCCGCCGGATTTTGAGCGCTCCAAACTTCATACTCAAAACGCTTATATTAAAAAAATAGTTGCTAGTTTAGTCGACCAATTACCGGACGTGCCGCTTTATCACCAAAAATTTCATCACCAGTTGACCGACTGGCAGCCTTTTTATTGGAAAGGATATCAGGGCGCTACTCATTATACATATATCCTCGAAAATATTACCGACCTGGCCGCTACCTATGAAAATTTTAAAGGCAGCGTTCGGACAGACATAAAAAAAGCTGAAAAAAGTATCATCGTAGAGGCTTCGGACGACCTGAACGGATTTTACCGGTTATGCGAAATCAGTTTCGAGAAACAGGGTAGAAAACCTAATTTTTCAAAAGAAGTAGTTCACCGATTGGACAAATTTTTAAAACCGGCCGGCCTCAGAGATATTTATATGGCGCGGGACGCGGAAGGGACGCTTCATGCGGGCATTTATATTGTGTATTCTGGCGACGTCGCGCATTACCTCATCGGCGGCAGCGACCCAAAATTTCGTCAAAATGCTTCCATGAGTTTTTTGCTGTGGCGCTCTATCTGCGAAGCGTCGAAACGGTCAAGTGTGTTTGATTTTGAAGGGAGTATGCTTCCCGCAGTAGAATACTCTTTCCGGAACTTTGGAGCGGTACAGAAACCTTTTTTTCGCATTACTAAATCGAAAAACTTGCTCTACGAAGCGCTTACCTTGTTTTTTAAAGACTATAAGTAATTATAAAAGTCGTCCCTGTCCATCTTTCTCCAATGCGCATAGTGTTGAGCCTCCAATTGCTTCATCCCTGATTCCTCTGCCCGGCTTCTTATCCGGCGTTCGCCAAAGTATCAATAAGCTATAAGCGAAGCGCTTGGAAGCTTCTTAAAAAGCTGCGTAAAATAATGCCGGTTTTTAAAAATGATCAAACAGAAGTGAATTCTTACGCGCAATAATTTCTTTCTTTGTAGAAATAATAAAACGATGTTCTTTAACTAGGGAATTATCTGGTCAATAATTATTTACGGGCATAAAGAAGGCGCAAGATTTCAATTATATAAAAATGAATGTACGCTTAATTTTATTTAAAAATTTCCCTATATGAGATCCAATAAAGCTTTAAGTTCCGCCGCGTTGTTTCTATTAATTAGTTATTTATCCGCGGCTCAATTGACTACCGTTAAAACAGCGAACGGCTTGGTTTCAGGATATAAGTCCGAAGACGTCTCCATATTTAAAGGCGTCCCTTTTGCAGCGCCGCCGCTGGGGGAATTGCGTTGGAAAGCGCCTCAGCCGGTTGCGGATTGGAAAGGCGTTCGTCGTTGCGTAACCTTTGCCGCCGGCCCATTTCAGCCAAAGCCCGCTCCTTTCCTTTGTTGGTCGGAAGAATTTATCGCGCCGCCCGAACCGCTGAGCGAAGATTGTTTATATCTGAATGTTTGGACGGCTGCAAAAAATAAACAGGAAAAAAGGGCCGTCTTTGTCTGGATCTATGGCGGCGGCTTTAGTTCCGGCTCGGCGGCCTGCGCCATTTACGACGGAGCGGACATGGCAAAAAAAGGCGTGGTGTTTGTCAGCATCAATTATCGCGTGGGGCCTTTTGGTTTTATGGCCCACCCGGAACTAAGTAAAGAACAGAATGGAGCTTCCGGCAATTACGGTTTGATGGACCAAGTGGCCGCCCTGCAATGGGTACAAAAAAACATTGCCGCTTTCGGCGGCGACCCCGCGCGGGTAACCATCGGCGGACAATCAGCCGGGTCTATGAGCGTCAATTGTTTGATCGCTTCCCCTTTAGCAAAAGGGCTTTTCCAGCGGGCGATTGCGGAAAGCGGCGGGTTGCTCGGTAATCGCCTCTCGGCTTCCTTAACCGGCGCCGAAGCGATCGGTATGGAATTTCAAAAGAAATCGGGGGCTGCCAATCTTGCGGAGTTAAGACAAAAATCTGCAGCCGAAATTTTAAAAGCGTCCCAATCCATGGGGGCAATGCGCATGGGCGTCGCATTGGACGGATATGTTTTACCTGCTGATTTAACCCGCTATTTCAAGGAAGGCAAACAAAATAAAGTAGCCATCCTGACCGGCTGGGTAACCGGCGACGCCGCTTTATTTGGCAAACCGAATACGAGCGCGGAAAAATTTATTCAACAGGCTAACGAAAAATACGGAGCGCAGGCTCCGGAATATTTAAAAGTATTTTCTGCCTCGAATGAAGAGGAAGCGCATGCAAGCGAAAGTCGCTTGGCGCTTTTAAGCTTTGCGGCAGTGCCGGCGCGTCTGCTGGCCGTTTATAACCAACAGCCATGTTTTTTGTACGAGGACGCTTATGTCCCGACCGATAAACCCGGTTTCCCCAACTATGGAGCTTTTCACACTTCCGAGGTTCCTTATGCCCTGCATACCTTGCATTTATGGAAGCGGCCCTGGCAGGCGTCCGATTATGCAGTCGAGAAACTCATGTCGGCTTACTGGTCCCACTTTATCAAAACCGGCAACCCCAATGGTAAAGGTTTACCTGAATGGAAGGCTTACGATAAAACGGACGGCGCTATACTGAAAATCGGCGACGCAACGGTTTTAAAACCTGGTTTATATAAAAATGAATTCGACGTTTTAGAGAAATTAGGAAATCAACAATAAACTATGGCAAACTTTGTGATATCAAACATATAATGGAAAAACAGAACGAAAAATCCCTGCGGTATTCCTGGTATGTCGTTTTCATATTGATGTTGGCCTATGTCTCTTCTTTTATTGATCGCCAGATATTATCGCTGCTGGTCGGCCCCATCAAACGGGATATGCACTTGTCGGATACGCAGATGAGTTTGCTCATCGGGTTGAGTTTTGCGGCGTTTTACACGTTCTTTGGCGTTTTTATCGGGCGGCTGGCGGATAAATACAACCGCCGGAATATCATCATATCCGGCATATTGATTTGGAGCGTAATGACGGCCCTTTGTGGCGGGGTCAAAAATTACGGGCAGTTTTTCTTGGTTCGCATGGGCGTCGGGGTGGGCGAAGCAGCCTTATCGCCCTCCGCTTATTCCATGATCAGCGATTATTTTCCTAAAGACAAACTGGCGACGGCGCTGAGTACCTACATGATGGGCATTTTCCTGGGTTCTGGTCTGGCCATTGTGATCGGCGCCGGCCTGATTGCCGGTATGCCCAAAACGGGCATGGTCCACGCGCTGCTGTTTGGAGACGTCTATCCTTGGCAAACGCTTTTTTTATATATTGGCGTCCCTGGCGTGGCGCTGGCGCTCTGGATGTTGACCATTAAAGAACCTGCCCGGAAAGAAACGCTCCAAGAGAATGGCGCCGCAGCCTATCCAACTTTTAGCGAGGCGTTTCAAATGATCTGGCGCCGGCGGGGCGCATATATTCCCATCTGCGTCGGCGCCGCTTTCACTTCTTTTGCCAGTTACGGATTGTCTGCCTGGATCCCGACCTATTTTGTGCGGACTTTTGGCTGGACGATACAAAAAACCGGCTTGGGTTTTGGAGTCGTCGTCATGGTGTTCTCTGCCCTCGGCGTTCTGGCGGGCGGCAGGATAGCGGACCGGTTTTCAAGAAAAGGAGACGTCACAGGGAAAGTCCGGGTGGGTTTGCTTTCAGGAGTAGGCATGTTCGCCTCCTGCGGCTTCTTTTTACTGAGCGACCCGAATTGGATTTTGGTTTTGCTGGCCATCCCGGCATTTTTTATTGCATTACCGTTAGGATCTTCGGCGGCCTCCGTCTTGGAAATTTTACCCAACCGCGTACGGGCGATAGCCTCGTCCATATACTTATTTATTATTAATATCATTGGTTTAAGCTTGGGGCCTTTTGTCGTGGCGTTCTGTACGGATTCTATTTTCCATGATGAAAAAATGATTAAGTATTCGCTAATCATATTACTGGCAATTGGCGGCTTGGCGACGATCGCGTCTTTTTGGACGGGGTTAAAAAATTACCGGAGCGCGATCACGCTGAACGCTTCTGCCGCGGCATAATTTTTATAAAAAAAAACGGCTTGCGGGTAATTTTCCCGCAAGCAATAATAGAAATCATTCCCCCAAAACCGCCAGCTTCCCCGACCAAACCCGTTCCTTCCCCTCCCACAACGCGCAAATATACATTCCCGCCGCCAGCCCCGCCGCCTCGGGATGAAAAACGTCCATGCCCGCCGACAGCGCCGCGCTGTAAACCAAACGCCCCAGACGGTCATAAATAAAGAACCGCCCGGGCTGTTGCAGCGGCGCGCTCAGCTCCAGCGTCAACGGCCCGCTCGTCGGGTTGGGATATAGCTTGGCCTCCCTTTTTTCGGAGACGTTCGCCGTCGGGGTCAGGGTGTCGCAGGGGCTGCCTTTGAGCGGACCCAGACGGAAAAATGGGTAGTTGGGCATGGTACTGTTATTGGTGGGCAAAGTAACCGAATGCTGCAGCACTTTACGGGCGACGCCCGGACTGTCCGGCTGAGTGACTACATGAAGCGTGTAAGTATTGGTGGCGATATATATTTTCCCGTCCGGCGCCAGCCGCGGCGTCAAAAATGCGGAAGGAAAATTGTAGACGCTCCTGAAACCGTCGTAAACGGCTACTGCAACCCTGGAGGAAGCAATATCCCGGCTTCGCAGATCATATTGAAAAAGCGAGTCGGACTGCGAAACATACAAATATCTGGAATTGGGCGATATGGCCAATCCTTCGGGGAAATCTCCTCCGATATAATTAATAGTAATGGGTATGTTGCCGCTTAACAATCCGCTGCAGCGATCGAATGCAAATATATCCAACCTTGCCCTGTTTGGTTTACCGTCGCTAATAAGCGCGAGCCCTGTAAGTCTTGCGTAAGTGGATCCGTCGGGCGAGAAAGCCGATTCGGCAAAGACGTCGGAAATGGTTCCGATGGCTTGCTTCCCCATAACTTGCAGCCCTTTAGGGCTTAATAATATCCGATAATAGGTATTGTTAAAGTTGCGCGGTTCCAGGATCCACCAGTCTCTTCCGTTGGCGTGACGCGCCGCCGTTAAATGTCCCGTCAAAGTGTCGCTTAGTAGCGTGTCTTTTCGCACGACAATATTTCCCTGTCCCGAATTGGCGGCCATATTAATCACATTGTAGGTTAAAGGAAACCCGGCTTGAATGGTGAGAAAAGTGTCGGTCGTGGCTCCGGGAATCGGTTTTTGAAAATACTGTTCCATCAGCATGACATATTTGCGGGGAGCGCCGGGGAAGGGGAGCGTTAGCACGTCCTGCGCCGGATAACATCCGTAAGCAGTGTCGCAGTTGAGCAAATGATAACCGTTTTGCATTAGCTGGTCGGCGTTATTCATAACGTTTACTCCGTTGGTGTAGCATTGCAGCGCTCCGTTGTCGTCGCAAATACTCGAATTGGCAGCTATTGAAAAATTTAAATTTCTTCGGTGATTGGTTATTCTGGGCGGGCTGTAATTAAAATCAATTTTTGTTCCCATGACGGTGTCATTATCATGATCATTGTATCCAAGCAGCCAGACGTAATCATTTTTTTGAGCCGTACAATTATTGACAATAAAACAACAGCAAATAAGGAGGAATGAAATTTTCATGTCGAATTATTAAAAAAGGGGTTTGGGCATACAGACTCGCTGCATACCCAAACCCCTTTATGTTTTGAAATTACTTTTTTAAAATAATAAGTTTATCCGTCCAAACCGGCGTTTTGCCTTCCCAAAGTTTGCACATATACATCCCAGTAGGCAGATGCGAAATACCCGGCGAGTAAGAACTTGTCCCTTCCTGCAGCGTAAAAGTCGCCGCAGCTTTTCCCGTCAAGTCAT
>JBBRMZ010000209.1:0-7934 GCA_038230555.1 Chitinophagales bacterium | reverse complement strand
GATGGATAAAACCCGAAGATTACCGCACGCCGGATCAATTGTTTTATGCAACTCAAACAATTTTACAACAAGTAGGGAATGCTTATAAAATTAATTTTTCCCCCTTTAAATAATATCAATTTATTTTGTACCGGTACTTATATACGTCAAAATACATCCTTGATTTGAGGTTTAGCGAATAAATCATTAGTCGTTAGCATATCAAAAAAGAAGACGTCAAGTCAACAAAAGCAGGTATATTTGTTTGAAAAAATTATTTATGACCGGCGCCCTTCAACAAATAGAAATCTTATTAGAAACTTTATCGCCTAACGAAAAAGCGCGTGCGCTCCAATGGATTATTAGCGACCTGGGAAATATTTTTCCTGGTATTGATAAAACCCATGGCGTCTGCGGCGGAGAAGCTCGTATTGCCAGAACCCGAATACCCGTTTGGCTTCTGGTTCGCCAACAAACGCTTGGGGTATCAGGCAACGAACTTCTGACTGATTATCCGACGCTTCGCGAGGAGGATTTATTCAACGCCTGGAATTACTATCGCGCGCATAAAAAGGAGATCCAACATTTGATAAAAGAAAATGAGGAGGCCTGATATGGCAAAGTTATATGCAAATGAGAATTTTCGTCGAAGGATTGTCGAAGCGCTTAGAGAAATGGGGCATGATGTTCTAACAACTTCTGAAGCTGGGAACGCTAATTTAGCTATTTCGGACGACGAAGTATTAAATTTTGCCATAGGCGCGGAAAGAATCATACTTACTTTTAACCGGAAAGATTTTATACGACTTCATCGTCTCTACCCAACTCACCTCGGCATTATTGTCTGTACTGAAGATAATGACTATTTCGCACTGGCAAGTCGAATCCATGAAGCTATTTTAACTTCGAGTGGCGATTTAACAAGCCAATTAATTCGTGTTAACCGGCCTAATTTGTCCGATTTATTTTGACATTCTATTATTCCCCACATGCCCAATCCTCACCGCCATCAACGCGATGAATCCCGCAATAAAAAATACTGCCAAAAACAATAGACTATACCGGATATTACCGGTGAGCTCTTCCACCAGCCCGAAAGCGAATGTTCCGAGTACGACGGAGACTTTGTCGGCCACATCCATAAAGCTAAAAAAGGAGGCGGTGTCGATCGTTCCTTCGGGGAGTAATTTTGAAAAGGTGGACCGCGAGAGCGACTGGACGCCGCCCATAACGGCGCCTACGCAGCCTCCAAGGACATAAAAAGCGGGCTTCCCCTGCAGATAAAAACCGGTTATGCAGATACCTACCCACAACAGCAGCATTAGGGCGAGCGAAAATTTATTACCCATCCAACCGGAAATCAGGGCAAAGAGGTAGGCCCCCGCAATGGCGACAATCTGTAGAATGAGGATCAGGATGATCAGTTCGGAGGCTTCAAAGTGCAGCTCCTTTTCGGCAAAAGTGGAGGCGAGGTAAATGACGGCCTGTACGCCCGCGTTATAAAAGAAAAATGCCAGCAGGAAGCCTTTGATGTTTGCCTGGGTCTTAAAAATATTCCAGACTTTTTTTAGTTCCTCAAAGCCTTTTCCGATCATATACGCCTGAACGGGTCGGGGGTTATCATCCGGCAATCTTTTTAAAGGGATTTGGGCGAAGCCAAACCACCACAGGCCCACCATCACAAAAGAAAGGCGCGCTGCGATCTTGGAGTCCGCCAGCCCGAACCATTCGGGTTTCAGAATGGTCGCCAGATTAACAATTAGTAAAATAACGCTGCCCACATAGCCGAAAGCAAAGCCTTTGGCGCTGACCGTATCGAACTTTTCCTCGGTGGCGATAATTGGTAAATAGGAATTGTAGAAAACCAGGCCGCCGGCAAAACCCATAAAAGAAACGACAAAACAGGCCATGCCCAGCCACAAGGTCGGCATGCCTTCAAAAAAAAACAACCCGCAGCAGGAAATCGCGCCGAACGTGGTAAACAGTCGAAGGAAAAACTTTTTCTTGCCGCCATAGTCCGCAATGCCTGAAAGCGCAGGGGAGGCGATTGCGATCAATAAATAAGCAAAAGAAACAGAATAGGCGTAGAGTGTAGTGTTTGGCAACGCAAAACTGCCAATATGAACGACGGGGTCGGTATTTTTGGTAAAATAGCCCGGGAAAATGGCTGCCGTGATCACGAGGGCGTAGGCGGAGTTGGCCCAATCGAAAAAAGCCCAGCCGGTAGTGACGCGGGAATCGTTTTTTTGAAAGGCGGACGGCTGAATGTTTTCCATACGGTTGATTTTTCTGTTTCGGGTGGAAAGATATAAAATTAATTGCGGGCGGCAGGGATTGATTATATTGCGTTTAATTGAATTAACTTATTACCGCCGGACGGGAATATTTATCTACTTTTGAATTTTAATACAATCCGAGTCCGGCAGGGTTATAGGGGAAATATTCATTTAAAATCATCTTTATGTTTTCGTTGGAAGGTAAGGTAGCGCTGATTACCGGGGCCAGTAAAGGGATCGGCGAGTCGATCGCTTTTACTTTTGCGCAATACGGAGCAAAAGTCGTATTAAATAGCCGGAAGCAGGATGCGGTAGACGAAATTGCAGCCGGGATTATAAAGTTGGGCGGAGACGCCATCGGCATTGCGGGCCAAGTGGGGGCTCCGGCAGATCTCTTGCATATTTTCCAAAAAGCGATGGAGGCGTATGGTAAAATAGATATTTTGGTCAATAACGCCGCGACAAATCCGGTCTATGGACCCGTGGAAGCGACTGAAACGGACGCTTTCGATAAGATCATGAGCGTCAACCTGAAAGCGCCTTTTGAACTGGCCAAATTGGTCTTGCCCGAAATGAAAAAGAACGGGGGCGGAGCTATAATTAATATCAGCAGCATCGGCGGGGTCCGGCCGGAAGAAGGGCTGGGGATTTACAGCGTCAGCAAAGCGGCGCTCATTTCTCTGACGCAGGTGATGGCTAAAGAATGGGGGAAATATCATATCCGGGCGAACGTCATTTGTCCGGGCCTGATTAAAACCAAGTTCAGCAAAGCGCTGTGGGAGAACGAGAAAACCCTCGACCGCTTTACTAAACATTTACCCTTGGGCCGCATCGGCGTCCCGGAGGACGTAGCCGGTCTGGCTTTGTTTTTAGCTTCGGAAGCGTCGGCTTATACCACCGGCGGCGTTTTTACGGCGGACGGAGGATTTTTGATATGAATTAGCCGTAAGCCTTTAGCTCTTAGCTTATTAAATACAAAGGCTATTTTTACGGATAATCAATTTTATAAAAAAATATTTTTTAATATTTAACAGCTAATGGCTACCTGCTAACAGCTAACAGCTTATTTATATGCAGCCTACCGTCTTTGCCACCGAAAAAACGCTTTCACTCATTCCCAAAGTAAAAGAATTCGTAGCCAATGAATTATATCCTTTAGAAACGTCGGAACATTTGACGGGGAAGTTCAGGGAGGTAATTAATATATTGAAAGAAAAAAGGAAACTGGTCAAAAAAGCGGGATTATGGGGTTTGCAACACCATTTGACGCTGTGCGAATTTGGCCAGGTGAGCGAAGTAATGGCTTATTCGCCGTTCGGCCATTATGCGTTTAATTGCCAGGCTCCGGATATCGGAAATATGGAACTGCTCGAAAAATTTGCCTCCGCCGAACTGAAAGAACGCTACCTGAAACCCTTGCAGGACGGCGCGATCCGTTCCTGTTTTTCGATGACCGAGCCGCAACTGGCGGGGTCAAACCCGACAAATTTAGCGACGACGGCCGTCCGGGACGGCGACTCGTATATCATCAACGGTCATAAGTGGTTCACCTCTTCGGGCGATGGAGCGGCGTTTGCCGTGGTCATGGCGACCACCAACCCGGAAGCAGGGCCTCATAAGCGGGCCAGCCAAATCATTGTCCCGACCGACAACCCCGGGTTTGTTTTTGTGCGCAATATTCCCATCATGGGCGAAGCCGGCGAAGACTATTTCAGCCATGCTGAAGTAAAATACGTGGATTGCCGGGTTCCGCTGACCAACTTGGTCGGCAAAGAAGGGGAGGGGTTCGCGCTCTCGCAGGAACGGCTTGGGCCGGGCCGGATACACCATTGTATGCGGTGGATCGGGATCGCCGAGCGCAGTTTCGATGTTATGTGCCGCCGGGCGAGCGAGCGCGATATGGGCGACGGGACGAAGCTGGGCGAAAAACAATTTGTCCAGGGTTGGATCGCCGAAAGCCGGGCGGAGATCGACGCCGCGCGGATGCTCGTTCTAAACACTGCCCGCAACATTGACCTGACAGGCGCCTACGCCGCGCGCGAACAAATTTCAGCCATTAAATTCTATGTGGCGAATATTATGCTACGGGTAGTGGATCATGCCATACAGATCAACGGAGCCGCCGGGATCACGGACGATATCCTGCTCTCTTTCTGGTATCGCCACGAGCGCGGCGCGCGCATTTACGACGGGGCAGACGAGGTACATAAAATCTCGCTGGCAAAAAGTATTCTAAAAAAGTATAAATAATGCGAATAATGGGTTGAAAAAATCCCAAAGTCCGCTGGACGATAGACTCAAAAATCAGAAGCGGATATAATGGGAGCGTAGCCCCTTTTATGCCCTAAATCCCGACCCGGACGTCCGTTCTTCTTTAATAACCTTCCGTTTTCGTCAACCCCTTAAGTCACATATAAGTCATACATAAGCCGTACATGAGTCGTGTGTGATTCATGTATAACCGCTCTCTCAGATTGTATTCGGTTTGGGGAAAGGTCAAACTAATAGGTAATTCAAAAACGCCGTATTTGTCACGGTGTATAGTTAGAAATACACTAAAGTTAGCCCGGTGTTAAACCGCTTTGGCAGGTTTTTAACCCATTATACGAATAAATAGAGATTAGTTATCAACTTTCACCCGTTAGTCTTTACTGGATTATAAATATTTTTCAGGGCGTCCAGGACGTTGGGGAATTGGAAGGCAAAACCGGCGTCGCGAATCTTCTGCGCGGAAACTTTAGTACTGTTCAACACTACGTCAGCCATTTCGCCCATAAAAAGACGCAGTAAGAAAGACGGCATGGATAGATATAAATAAAAACCGCCAAGTGCTTTGCCGATGTTTTTGATCATTTCTTTGCCGGTCACGGGTTCGGGGGATACGGCGTCATAAACGCCGTTCATTTGGTCGTCTTCGATCGCTTTAATAAATATATGGCAAAGATCGTCGATGTGTATCCAGGAATACCAGGCTTGTCCGTCGCTAAAATATACGCCGGTCCTGAAATTAAAAGGGAATTTTAGTTGAGGCAGTGCGCCGCCTTTGGCAGCCAATACAATTCCAATGCGAATTCTGACCGTCCGCAAGCCTGTTGCGGCAATTTTAAGGGGCGGCTTTTCCCATTCAATAGTCCTAATGGAAAGAAAACCGGTCCCCGGCGCCGAGATCTCCGTCATCAGGTCATTTCCGCGATCTCCATAAAAGCCAATTGCGGAGGCTGAAATATATGCCTTTACCGTTCCCCGGTTTTCCGAAAATGATTTTAAGAAAAGATCTCCCGATTGTACGCGGCTGTCGATAATATCTTTTTTCCGTGCTTCCGTCCACCGTTTATCCGCTATGCCCGAACCGGCGAGATTGATTATATAATCCGCTTTTTGTAAGGCCGCCGGGTCGATGGTTGCTTTGGCCGGATCCCAGCCAAAAGTCTTTATTTCTATTTCTTTTTCGGGCGAGCGGCTGAGCCAGTTCACTTCATAACCGCGCTGTTTTAATAATAGGGTAAGGCGTTTACCAATAAGCCCGGAACCCCCGGCAATGAGTATGGTCGTCAATAAAGATAAGTTATGAATGATAAATTATATGAATCATTAGAAATCAAAAAAAACAGCAAAATATATCGACTTAAACCTATTTAGTTGCCTACTATGAGCGCCAATTAAAACCCTCTTATTTCAAATAGACCGGTTAATTTTCTTAATCAGCCCCGGTCCTTCATAGATCAGGCCAGTGTATATCTGTATTAATTTTGCGCCTGCGTCCAGTTTTTCTTTGGCGGTTTGGAAAGAATCAACGCCGCCAACTCCGATGATGTTCAACGCGCCGCCTGATTTTTCGTATAAGTAGCGGATTACTTCGGTCGATCTCTGTTCAAGCGGTTTTCCGCTCAGGCCGCCTATTCCCATTTCCGTTACTTGCGTTGTCTGCTCGCTCAAACCCTCGCGGGAAATGGTGGTGTTGGTAGCGACCACGCCGGCGATACTGGTTTGTTTCACGACGTCTATAATATCGTTCAACTGGTTAATGTTTAGATCTGGCGCAATTTTCAGCAAAATAGGTTTGGGTTTACGCTTCAGAAGATTCGCAGTTTGTAATTTAGCGAGCAGATCAAGGAGCAAGGCTTTATCCTGCAATTCCCGTAGCCCGGGGGTATTAGGCGAACTAACGTTAACGACAAAATAATCCACCACTTCGAACAGCCGCTCGAAACAATAAAGATAATCCCTTAGCGCCTCCTCATTGGGCGTGTCTTTATTTTTACCAATGTTTCCGCCGATAATTATTTTTCCCAGCGATCCGTCGGCTCTTAACGTTTTAAGTCGCGCGGCGAGCGCGTCAACGCCTTTATTGTTAAAACCCATCCGGTTGATCAGTCCTTCGCTTTGAGGAAGCCTGAACAATCGGGGCGCCGGGTTTCCCGCCTGCGGTTTGGGCGTAACGGTGCCAACCTCGATGAAGCCGAAACCGAGACAAGCCATGGATTGTAAATATTTACCGTCTTTATCGAAGCCTGCAGCCAGACCTACTGGGTTCGGAAACGTAAGCCCAAACAATTCCCGTTCGAGTTGTTTTTTTTTAACGACGAACAGGGCTTTTAAGATAGCCTTTCCAAAAGGCAATGCGACGAACATATTCAGCGCAGCCACCGTTAGCGCATGGGCTTTTTCAGGAGAAAAGCGGAAAAGTAGGGGTTTGATCAGGTATTTATACACGGAGATTATTAGCTTTTAGCTATTAGCCATAAGCTGTTAGCTTGTAATTGTGATTTCTATTAAATGGCGGCGATCAATTCATTCAGCGCCTCTTTAATCAGGCCGGCAAACTGCTCGTCCCCGGCAATTTCGGACGGCGTTAATAATTTGCCCTGTATAGGAATGATAGCCGACGCTTCAGCGATAAGGCGCGCGTCCATCGTGCCGACGATTTCCCATAAGGCGTTGAAAGCGTGGGTCGCGCGGGCAGAGGCGTTCCAAAGCGCGACGGGTTTTTTAGAAAATTCGCCGGATCCGATGACCCAGTCCAGCGCGTTTTTTAATGCGCCCGGCACGCCGTGTCCATATTCGGGACTCGCAATCAGGATGGCGTCAGCCTCGCGAAGGTTTTTTTTCCATAGTTCAACGGCAGGTATAGATTCGCCTTCCTGGTCGGGATTAAATAAAGGAATTTGGCCGATTTCCTCAAACAATTGGACGTCTGCGCTTTCTGGTTCCAATATTTTTGCCGCTTTCAACAAAGCGCTATTGGAGGAGCCTGCCCGCAGGCTCCCGGAAATAGCTAATATGTTGATTCGATTTGTCAATAGGCTTTTGCAAATAGTACCCGCCGGGTGGAAGGTTTACCGGTCAATATACAGGTTCCGGCTTCTTCGACGGCGTCCAGGGGGATGCAGCGAATAGTGGCTTTAGTCAATTCTTTTACTTTTTCCTCCGTTTCCGTAGTTCCATCCCAATGGGCGGAGATAAACCCGCCTTTGTTTTCCAGGACGTCTTTAAATTCCTCGAAGTTTTCTACTTTAGTAACGCGTTCGTCTAAGAATTTTTTAGCGCGCGCATACATTTCATTTTGCATATCTTCCAATAGCCGGGAGACGTAATCGGCGACGCCCTCCAATGGAACATAGGTTTATTCTTTAGTATCCCGGCGCGCGATCAATACTTTACCCGCTACCACATCCCGCG
>JBBRMZ010000208.1:0-8022 GCA_038230555.1 Chitinophagales bacterium | reverse complement strand
GCGCTTCCAGGGCAACTTTTGCTTTAAAAGCCGCAGTGTGTTTACGACGCGTTTTCTTTTCCATTTTAGACAGATTTTAGATGATAAAATTATACATTTTTCACCTTAACTCGCTGTCCTATTTTTGGGGAGTATTATAAGGAATAGATTTGTAACACCCTTAAACCGCGCTGAATTTCAATATGTTATGTGGATATAATTTCTTACTCACCGAAATACACACCACTTTTTAATACAGATTAATTGCAAATCTTATGGTGCAAATATAAGATTTATGGATTTATAAAGTAGCATAATTTTCGTTTTTTAGGCTATCATCTGTAACAGCTAAGGTAACCTGCGAAGCCAGGGTAGTAAAGGGATTCAGCGGCATAAACCCGCATGGTCTGTCACTCCACCAGAGCATTTATTCCACGTTCCCTTGAAAAACAAGTTAAAAACTGGTCACATCAAAAGAAAGTTACATTACGTTTCTGGAATGTTGAATATATATTCCAGTTAATTGCATACGGCAACATAAAATATTATTTAACTTTCCCATCCTTTTTATAAACAGATTTTTCTATTCCCGCATGAGACAAGAAATGGACACTTTGGTGCAGATCCATAAGACGATATTTCCGAATATTTCTGATAGAGACATAAATGCATTTATATACAGCAAACCTGTAAAAGAGCCTTATCAGCTCGGTACGGATTCTGAAAGAAAAGGAAGCGTACCCGAAGGAACTGTCACTAAGTATCATTGGATAAACAGAAAATTTTATAGCGGAACCGCACGTGATTATTGGATATATGTACCCAAACAGTATAATGCTTCAAAACCAGCCTGTTTGATGGTTTTCCAGGATGGGGGATTGCACCTGGTTGATATGATGGAGGCAAATATTGTTCTTGATAACCTGATTCATAAACAGGTGATACCGGTTATTATCGGCCTGTTTATAAATCCAGGCGACAAAGGTCCGGGGATGCCGATATACGGAGGCGCCGGTAACCGCAGCGTTGAATACGATACCGTCAGTGACCTGTATTCCAAGTTTTTGATGGGAGAAATATTACCCGAACTCAAAAAACAATATCATATTACAGACGATCCTAAAGGAAAGGCTATTGCGGGCATCAGCTCAGGTGGGATATGTGCATTTAATGTGGCTTGGCAACGGCCTGACGCCTTTGGAAAAGTGATATCACATTGCGGAAGTTATACCAGTATCAGGGGAGGAGACCAGTTTCCCGAAATGATACGCAAAACACCTGCTAAACCTATCAAAGTATTTCTTCAGTCGGGATCGAAAGATTTGAACGTAGTTTTTGGGTCATGGGCTTTGAAGGATAAAGAAATGGCGGCGGCGCTTGAATATAGCGGCTATGATTACAAATTTGTATTCGGAAAAGGCGGACATAGCCTTAAACACGGCGCATCAATTTTTCCGGAGACTCTAAAATGGCTTTGGAGCGATTATCCTAAAATATAGACCCATGTCAAAAATAGTTGAGTTATTGATTGAAACCTTCGGGAAAGACGGTGTGCTTACCCATGCAGAAGCAAGTCTGCGCGTGGCAAGTAACTGGCAGCAAAATGAAAACCTGGATTGCCTCGCACTTCTTCGCCCGAAAACTACGGGTGATTTATCTAAAATGCTGCAGATCTGTAACGAATTCAATCAGCCTGTAGTACCTCACGGGGGATTAACTAATGTGGTAGGCGGCGTAGTAACCAAGCCACATGAAATTGCGCTTAGCCTGGAACGGATGAACGTGATTGAGGAGATCGATTTTCAAAACAAAACGGTAACCGTGCAGGCAGGGGTTATTTTGCAGACCCTGCAAAACAAACTGAAAGATAACGGCGAATTGTTCCCACTTGACCTGGGCGCTAAGGGTAGTTGTATGATCGGTGGAAATATCGCCTCAAACGCCGGCGGTTTACAGGCTTTGCGCTATGGGGTGGCGAGAAATCTGGTGCTGGGGCTGGAGGTAGTTTTAGCAGATGGAACCATTATTTCATCGATGAATAAGATGCTGAAAAATAATGCAGGCTATGATCTGAAACAATTATTCATAGGCTCTGAAGGTACATTGGGCGTGATAGCAAGGGCCGTATTAAAAATAGAAGAATCGCCAAAAAGCAGGAATACCGCTTTTGTTGCGCTGGAAAACTTTGAAAAGGCAAGCCAATTTTTGCAGTTTTCAAAGAAAAGTCTGAAGAACGACCTAACCAGTTTTGAATTGCTTTGGCAGGATTATTATAACTTAATGACCTCGGCACCCTCTCCTTTTTCACCGCCCTTACCTCAAAATTATTCTTTTTATGTGCTGATAGAATCGTTGGGGCAAGACGCTGTAAAAGACAAAATTTTATTTGAAGAATTATTAGAAAAGAGTTTAGAGAACGAATTGATCGTTAATGCTGTGATTGCCCAATCCCAGCAGGAATTAGATTGGGTGTGGGGTATCCGCGAAAACGTGGAATTTATATTTTCGGTACATCAACCTGTTTTTCTATTTGACGTAAGCCTGGCAATTTCTGATATGGATGTATACATTAAGAAAGTCAAATCGGCGCTTCAAAACATTTGGGCCGACGTAAGGTTTTATGCATTCGGGCATATGGGCGATGGTAACTTACATTTGTTTGTAAGTTGTGGTGATAATGACCTGGATACCCGGCACCGTGTAGAAGAATTGATATATCAACCTCTTGAGCAAATTGGCGGCTCAATTACTGGCGAGCATGGCATAGGCCTGGAAAAAAGGCAATGGCTTTACCTAAGCAGGACAGCCGAAGAAATACAGTTGATGAAAACATTGAAAGGTGCACTTGATCCTAAAGGGATTTTAAACCCAGGGAAATTGTTGCCGTATTAGTTATTAAAACTATCATTATGTCAATCACAAACAATCAAAAGGTAATTCAATTATACGGTGGTGTGGCTCCCGGTTCAGAAAACTGGAACTATACCGAAAAAGAAGGCAATATCCCCTTCCCCTATACCTACAATATATCTCAGCCTACGTTAACAGCCTATCTGCCCGACCCGTCAATAGCAAACGGAACGGCAATCATTATTTGTCCGGGAGGCGGCTTTTTTGTCCTGACCACAAAAAATGAAGGTACAGAAATGGCTGATTGGTTTAATCGAAAAGGGATCGCTGTTTTTATGTTGAAATACAGGCTGGGCGAGAGTTTTACCGATAACCCTATACAAGAATTGACTTTAAATATGGTAAAACCCGACTTCGCTGATAAAATGAATGAGATCGTTCCATTAAGTGTAGCCGACGGTAGGGCAGCTATTACCTATTTAAGAACGCATGCAGCGGAGTATGGGATATCACCGTCGCGTATCGGTACTTTAGGTTTTTCTGCCGGCGGGGCAGTTTCAGCAGGGGTAGCTATTAACTATGCCCCTGAAAATCGTCCTGATTTTGCAGCGGCTATTTATAGTTTTATTCCACCGGGTGTTGACGGGCCGGTGCCGGCAGATGCACCACCATTGTTCCTTGCTGCTGCTAATGATGATCCTATGGGTCTTGCGCCAAAAGCAGCAGAACTCTACTTAAAATGGCAGGCGGCCAGGCAAAAAGCCGAATTACATATTTATGAAAAAGGCGGCCATGGATTTGGGATGCATAAACAACACATCCCAACCGATACCTGGATAGAGCGGTTTTGCGAATGGCTTGATCTGCAGGGCGTACTTAAGCCTATGTAAATCGCTCAGCGAAGCCCGCTACATTCACGGCGCGCTGGGGAACGGCTTTTTTACTTTTTACGGCGGTCACGACCCCGAGGATTACGAGCATTTTATCAACGACCCGGAGACCGACCTGAGCCTGCACCCTAATTCCCCCGGCTACCGGCTAATTCTGAACAACATTTTATTCCCCGCCGCCAAGAAAAAAAAGAAGAAAACCTAAACCAGAAACTCCGGTGGTTGTTGTATGCGCGACGCCATAATAAAAAAATGGCCTCCTTTCGTTAATTTGAATAAACATACCATATTAAATAATTCATCATTCATAATTTATCATTAACCACCAATTTCTTATGAAAAGAAATGCCACCTCCGTATGGCGCGGAACCGGCCAGGAAGGCGCCGGAACCCTCACTACCCCCAGCGGCGTATTAAATCAAACGCCGTACGGTTTCAAAGCCCGTTTTGTCGACGTCGAAGGCAAATCCGGCACTAACCCGGAAGAATTGCTGGGCGCGGCGCACGCCGGTTGTTTCAATATGCAATTGAGCTTTATGATCGCCAGCGCCGGGCATGTCGCCGAAGAGCTGACCACCGTAGCCACCGTGAGCGTCGACCAAGTCGAACATGGTTTTGAGATCACCAGCATCGTCCTGAACCTGACCGGAAAAGTTCCCGGCATGACGGAAGAAGCATTCAAAAAACTAGCCGAGGACGCCAAAGCAGGCTGCCCGCTTTCTAAAGCGCTTAAAGCAGTTCCGACGACGCTGAACGCGACGTTTCACGCGTAAATCACTGGAAAATAGCAGGTTTAAGGTCTGTCATTTAAAAAATATATCTTTTGCCAAGTCGTAGCGTCTCAAGGGTCGTTACGGCTTTTTTATTTTTTCCTTCAACCTTTCCTTATCCGGGACGGTTATTATCTTACGTCTTTTTATTATGCAGACCGCCCAGCACTTTATTATTGATCTTTTAAAACCGGAAAACGACTTTGAACGCTTTTTGCTGGAACAGCCCGAAATTTGCGCAGGCCTGATGTGGGGCGAACCCCGCCGCGGACATCCGGAAGGCAAAGTGCTGTACCACGTGGTCGATCTTTACGACAACATTGACGACGTTCGTCCGCGCCTTTCCGAAAACGATCGCCGTTTCCTGCGCGTTGCCGCGCTTACGCACGACTCCTTCAAATATCAGGAATTTACCGCCCCGCCCCGCGACTGGACAAAACATCACTCCGTACTTGCACGCCGCTACCTGGAACAATTTATAAAGGATGAAAACATGCTGTCGCTCGTCGAACTACACGACGAAGCTTATTACTGTTGGCGTTTGCTGGCCGTCCGCCGGGAGCCGGAAAAATCGGCGGAACGGTTAACCTGGCTGATGAAATCCGTCGCTCCTTTTCTTCAACTTTACTATACCTTTTTTAAATGCGACACTTGGACGGGCGATAAAACGCAGGCGCCGGTTCAATGGTTTGAATCCGTCACGCCGGGTATACAAAAGATTTGGTTTGAGTAATGGAACGTTTTAAAAAGCCCCTTTTTATTTAGACTGAATGTGATATAATTTTTCAATTTCGGATATTATTTCCCGCATTTTTTGGGCGCATATATCATACCGCGCTAAAATTTCAGCCGGATTGCTCAAAGTCGCGCAAAGATTACGCGCTTCGTCGCTTTTTAAAATGGCCAGTATATTAGAGGAAGTATCGGTTATTCTTTTTTGGTTTTTTTCTACGTATTCCCCTAATTTTCTTTGCTGGGCAACATAAAAATTCTCGCTGCCGAGTAAATTAGGAATATTTTCTTGGTATAAATCCATAATATCATTTTGGAGTTTCACGTCTTCAATACTTCCCATTCTCCCTGATGATTTGAAACCCTCAAATCTTCCATTGTTTGGCTCTAACATGGTCGTGGTATATAAATTTCCTGCTCCTGCTTTCAAACTGTCAAATTGAAGCGGCTCCTTCATTTTTGACCGGGCTATGTAATAAAATATTTTTGACTGTAAAAGATAAGATTCTTTATCGTTCTTTATTTCGTTCAAATCGTTTAGCAAATCCTCCCGGAGTCCGAGTAAAAATTCCCTGGTTTGTTCCTGCTCATGCTGGTGTTCGCTCCGGTTATGAAACCAAATAGAAAGACTAACCGCAAAAACAATGATGAAAACTTCAATCAGGATTTCTTTTACTTTTTCCCAAAAAGAATGCGTTTTGCTGTTCATGACGTCCATCGCTTTTTTGGTATGCTTGATAATTTCGTCTTCTGCCATAATGTTGTTTGAATGCTTAGTGAACTTTTTTTACTTTGAGCAAAATTAATCTACTTCCCTATATTATTCCTGGAAATATGACTCCGTCTTCTTACTTTACCATTTCCATTGACGCCGGCGGCACCTTCACCGACTGCATTGCCGTCGACCCGCTGGGCGTCTCCCGCTACGTCAAAGTATTGAGCGATGGAACCCTGCGCGGGAAAGTTGCCAAATGGATAAACCGCCGTTCTTTCCGTTCGGAAAACGCATGGCCTGTGGAAACGGACCTGTTAGCGGGTTATGAAGTCCGGTTCTCCGGCGACCTTGAAAAATATACCGTTCTTTTTTATGATTCCATTCAAAAAACCTTTATGCTCGATCGGGAAATCGGCCAGGCTTATGGCATGCCCGACGCGTCTTTCCAAATATCGGGCGGCGAGGAAGCGCCTGTTTTTGCCGCCCGCCTCGCCTGTCAGGTTAACCTTTTCGAACCGCTACCGCCCATTCGTATGAAGCTAGGTTCCACTAAAGGCGTCAACGCGCTGCTCGAAAGAAAAGGCGCGCCGACGGCTTTTTTCGTTACGCACGGCTTCAAGGACCTTTTAGCTATCGGCGATCAGCAAAGACCGGATATTTTTGCTTTGAGTATAGTAAAACCGGAACCGCTATATGTCGAGGTCGTGGAAATTGAAGAAAGACTGGACGCGCAGGGAGACATAATAACTCCGCTCCTCTTCGGCGAAGAACTTATCCGGCGCTGCGAGACGCTTAAAAAACAGGGCGTTATCTCTGCGGCCGTCGCGCTAATGCACAGCTATAAAAATCCGTCGCACGAACGGGCGCTGAAAGAAAAATTAAGCGCATACTTTCCATACATATCCATTTCTTCCGGTCTGTCGGGACAAATAAAAATCCTCCACCGCGCCCATACCTGCGTTGTTAATGCTTACCTCGAACCGGTTCTCGATCAGTACCTCCAAAAAGTCGCCGCGCCGCTCGCGCCCGGCGCCTTGCAGATCATGAACAGCGCGGGCGGACTGTCCCGCCCGGAATCCTTTTTCCCAAAAGACAGTTTATTCAGCGGCCCGGCAGGCGGCGTGGCGGGAGCCGTCGCCGTCGGACGGGCCGCCGGTTTCGATCGCCTGATCGGTTTCGATATGGGCGGCACCAGCGCCGACATCGCGCGTTATGACGGCGCTTTCGATTATCGGTTCAGCGTGGAGATCGGCGCGGCGCAGGTATTTAGCCCTGCGCTCGCCATTGAAACGGTCGCTGCGGGAGGCGGGTCGATTTGTTCTTTTGACGGCCATACGCTGCGCATCGGGCCGGAAAGCGCCGGAGCGTCGCCCGGCCCCGCCTGTTATGGCGCGGGCGGTCCGCTGACCATCACGGACGTCCACCTGCTGCTGGGCCGTTTGGATGAAGCGCAGTTTGCCATTCCATTATTCAAAGCCCATGCCCTTCGACGGTTCCATGAAATCGTCGACACGATCGACGCCAAGAATGGCGACCCCGCGCAACGGCTGACCCCCGACGCTCAGCGCGCGCTGCTGGAAGGTTTTTTATCCGTCGCCAACGAGCGCATGGCGGACGCGATCCGGAAAATCTCCGGCACCAAAGGATATGATCCGGCGCAATATGCCCTGGTCGCATTTGGCGGCGCCGGAGGGCTGCACGCCTGCGCGGTAGCCGGTCTTTTGGGGATAGAAGTCGTCGTTTTACCTCAATATGCCGGCTTACTCAGCGCTTACGGAATCAGCTGCGCTACGGTGGAACGCTTTGCCGAACGCCAGATCCTTGAAACTTTAGACCAAACAGAGCCGTCTACCTTGACAGGTTGGATGGCAGCTTTGGAATCCGAAGTTTTGGAAGCGATCATCCGGGAAGGGATCGCGCCTGAAAAAGCCGCCGTTAGGAAGCGATCCGTTTTCCTGCGCTTTTTAGGGCAGGACGCGGCGCTGGAAATCGAAGCGCCGGCCAATTATTTTGCGATTCCCCCTGCCGTTTTGAATGGAGAAAACTTTTACAAATACATAAGAACGGCTTTTCAGCGTCAATATCG
>JBBRMZ010000207.1:0-8123 GCA_038230555.1 Chitinophagales bacterium | reverse complement strand
TCTCCCATCATCGGCGCCGGCCTTTTCGTAGACAATGAAGTAGGCGCGGCTACGTCCACCGGCCTGGGGGAATATATGCTCAAAACTGTTGCCTGTTTCCTCATTGTAGAACTGATGCGTCAGGGCGCGACCCCCGTCGACGCATGCAAAGAAGCCGTCGGACGAATCATTCGGAAATACAAAAATTATAAAGATTTCCAGGCTGGCTTTATTGCGGTGAATAAAAAAGGAGAAACAAGCGCTTATGCCATACACAACGGTTTTAATTATGGATTAACTAAAAACGGCGTCTACCAGGCGATTGAAGTCGATTCTTTCGATAAAGTAAAAGTAGATTAAAATGCCTGGAATTATTATTGAAATATGCGCCGGCTCCACCCAGTCCGCTTTGAACGCCCAGGCAGGCGGAGGGGACCGCATCGAATTATGCAGCGCGCTCGAAGTAGGCGGCGTCACTCCCGGTGCGGGGATGATTATTGAAACAAAAAAAACGCTCTATATCCCCATTTTCGTACTGATCCGCCCGCGGGCGGGCGATTTTGTATACACGCCGGCCGATGTGGCAACCATTGTCCGGGAAGTTGAATTTTGTAAGGAACAAGGCGTTGCAGGAGTTGTGGTCGGCGCTTTAAAGCCGGACGGAGCTTTTGATCTAATCCTAATGAAAGAACTGGCTAAACGCGCCGCGCCCATGCAGATCGTTAGTCACCGCGCCTTTGACGTAACGCCCGATCCGTTTTATTCCATCGACGCCCTTGCAGATCTGGGATATTGCCGGATATTGACCAACGGCAAATCGCATTCGGTCGACGGAGGAATGGACCTGTTAAAAAAAATGATCAATTATGCAGGCGACCGCATAACCATTATGCCCGGCGGCGGCGTAAATACTGCAAACGTTACAGAGTTATTGAGTAGAACCGGCGCTAAAGAAATCCACTTGACGGCAAAAAAGAAAAAGACCGGTTTTGAAAGCGCCGATATTCATAAAGATTATTCGGAAAGCGACGTCGATGAAATCAAAAAAATAATCCATATCACCTCTATTCTTTAATCAAATTCCCGTAAGTGATCCTTCCCATGAAATCAACTGCGCTGATGGTTAGCGTCTTCCTCTCGATTTTCTTAATTTCAAACGCGCTGGGTCAGTCCAAGAAAAAAGCGTTAGCCCCTATTGTTCCCGCCGCTTATCGCTTTGATCAATACCTGTACCTGCTTAAAAATAAAAGGGTGGGCATGGTCGTCAACCAGACGTCCAAAGTAAAGCAGACCTACCTGGTCGATACCCTGCTGAAAAAAAATATAAATATCACTAAAATATTCGCTCCGGAGCATGGATTCCGCGGCCTGGCGGATGCGGGCGAAAAGCTCGACGACAGCCTGGATTTTCAGACGAAGCTACCGCTGATTTCGATATACGGAAAAAAATTAAAACCGGATACCGTTGATCTGGCCGATCTGGATATAATCGTTTTTGATATACAGGATGTTGGAGCGCGATTTTATACTTATATCTCCACCTTGCAGCGAGTCATGGAAGCTTGCGCCGAACTTAAAAAACCGCTATTGATTCTCGACCGCCCGAATCCAAACGGTTTTAACGTAGACGGCCCTATATTAGATACCGCCTTTCATTCTTTTGTAGGCATGCAGCCTGTTCCGGTCGTTCATGGAATGACGATGGCCGAATACGCGCAGGCGCTAAATGGGGAAGGATGGCTTACCAACCAGGTAAAATGCGAGCTTTTAATCGTTAAATGCGGCGGCTATACCCACAGCCGTTATTACGAGCTTCCGGTAAGGCCTTCGCCCAATATACCAAATATGACGTCCGTCTATCTTTACCCGTCTGTTTGTTTACTGGAAGGAACGAAAATGAGCGTTGGCAGAGGGACGGAAAAACAATTCCAGGTATACGGGTCTCCATTTATAGAGCAAACCGGATTCTCTTTTGTCCCTCTTCCAAACGGAGGAGCTAAAAATCCCGACTATAACGGCGTTCGATGTTATGGGTACGATCTGAGCGGCGTTCCAATCCCGCAACTCCAAAAACAGAAAAAAATTAACCTGTCCTATTTAATCAACGCTTATCAAAAATACCCGTTGAAAGATAGTTTTTTTATCAGAGGAGGATCATTTTTTGATAAATTAGCCGGTTCCAAGACCTTACGGGAACAAATAATAGCGGGCGTCCCGGAAGCGGAAATACGCAAATCCTGGGCGCCGGCTTTGGAAATGTTCAGAAAGATGCGAAAGAAATACCTGCTTTATAAAGATTTTTAACAGACCGACCTTACTTGAGCGCGTCTTTTTTCTTTGGATCATATAGGGTAAACACCCTCGAAATATTAAAGCCAAAATGAATATCTCCGTTTCTCCAGCTATCGGTATTTTGAGTAACGAAAGCGTATTCAGAGAGCGAAGTGGAGTTGGTAAAATGCAACTGAAATACGTGTCCGCCCGTTTCTATATCGAAGCCCAAAGACGTCGAATTATACAATCCAGGCGCCAGTTGATTAGGCAGTACGTAAATATATTCGCCGGTAAAAGCGACCCGCCGCGTCAGCCGGATTCTTCCCGCAACCCCTAACGCGTATACGTCGTTCTTCTCTACTTTTGTATCTACCAGGTTTCTGTGAACCAGCGTTGGCGTCAGTTCAAGGCTAAACGCGTCGCTGAATTTTCTTCCCACTATTATTTGATAGGTATAATTCAGCCGGTTAGAAAAGAAATTTTCACGGTCCGGATTGGAAAAATGTACCGTTTCTATAGCAATCCCTGCCATAGCAGACAGCGTGACCGGCATGGTTCGTTTTCCGGAACTTTGACGTAATAGTTTATATTTGGCAAAAGCGTCGTACGCTTTATTCAGACTGTTGCGGTCTAAGCCGACCTCCAACATATTGGTAACGCCATAATCGAAACCAAACCTCTGAAAAGCGTTATCCAATCCAAAAAGGTCGTATAAACCGTTTTTTATAACGCCAAACCGGTGGGAAACTTTGAAATCCAATACCCCCTCGGCGGTATTTTCTAATGAATGTAGATTAATGACGTGGTCGGTTTTAAAACTTGCCGTTGCATATTCCGTCTCCTCGTCTTGTTTGATCAGATCCAGCATATCAATTTGAGCAAAGAGCGGAGCGACGGTCAAAAATAATAAGCAGATTAAAAAGAGTAAGTTTTTTTTCATAATACAATCAATTAAAAATAGGATTCTATGACAAACTGTGCGAAGTCAGAAATTTAGTAGTTGAAACAGCCTCCATATGTAGGGACAGATCGCGACCTGTCCCCACTAATTGCGAAAGAAAATCCGGGAAAGGCAGGTCTTTTAATCTTTGAAAAAATTAAAAGACCTGCCATCCACCCCTCTCCGCGCGTAGCGCCGGGGTACAGGGCAAAGCGTATAATTATTTAAGCGGTTTTAAAGCCGCTTTTACATTGATCTTTACCGTGCGGGAAACTTTATCCTGTACCAGCGAAGGAATATTGATTCCATAATCAGCCGCTAAAATGGAAAAAGAAGATTGAACGCCGCTGACGGCGCCGTTCACAACGGTAATTTGAGCGGTTGTATTGACGTTTTTAGAGACGCCATGAACCGTCAAAACGCCGGCTACCTCGCCGTCATAAGTCCCGTCTTTGCTAAGAGAAAGCGAGGTAAAATTAGTGATCGTCCCTTTAAACTTAGCGTCTTTGAATTTATCGGATTCCAGATAATTCTCGTTAAAATGTTCCTCCATCAAGGCTCTTTCAAAATGAAAACCTTTGATCAGCACGCTCATTTCGACCGCGCCGGTAGCGGCGTCGAGTACTAAAGTACCTTTAGCAGTCTTTGCTTCAATCGCTTCAGGAGAACCTGGGCTGGTGGCGTTGAAAGAAACTGCCGCGTCTTTTGAATAATATTTTTGAGCCTGCGCATAAGCGGCAAAAAAGAAGAGCCCGAGGCTAAATACGATTATTTTTTTCATTTATGTCGAAAATAGGATGGTGAATAAAGTTATAAAACGCGTTACTTGCGAACGTTGATCTTTTGCCGGGCCGGTTTAGTTATTCCTTAACCTTTCCCGTTTTATTTGACGCGCTCGCAACGGTCGATATTAATATCGAACGTATTTTTGCCCAGACAGACCCCTTTTAACACCGCACGTTTACCTACCGTAAAAGCTGCGTCCGCTTTCTTTTTAAATATATCCATCGTACAACTTACCGAAGCGAGGTCGTTACCGGATTCCAGCGTGAGGCTGACGCCCGAAGTATCTTTGTTTACTTCTTTAATGATACCGCTCACTTCAATCGTTTTATTTAAATAAAGGGAATCCGCCGAACGCTCGTCTTTCAGATATTCTTTAGTTAAATCGGTAGCGGATATGCTAACGGTCGCGCCGCCTATGGCGGGATGCGGTTTTGTCCATAATTTGTAAATTACAACTCCTCCTACTAAGGTCACGATTGCGAGGACGGCAAGGATACGGCGAACCATTATTTATATTTTTTATAGGATTAATTGTTGGCGTAGCCCGCTTTTATCCAACTGTTTATTTTTTGAATATCACAATCCGGCAATTTAGAGAACGTGCCTTGAGGCATATAACTATAAGGCGAAATATGCTCAATAGACCCAATAAATCGGGCCTTTTGCGAAGTAAGATAAGTCTTCAAGCTATTGTAGTCGGCAAAAGAACTTCCGTTTGCCAGGTCTCTTGCATTATGGCAACCGGAAGTGTTGCATTGCGCGGCTAAGAGTGGCGCTATATAACTCGCGTATTTGACCGAAGTTGTATCGCACGTAACGGAAGTAGAATCTGTTGGATGCAGGGCTTCTAAATTATCGTAATAACATCCGGTATTCGTAAATAAAAAGCCGCCAACTATAAATATAAAAAATATTAGAATAAAACCTTTCATAAAATTCGCTGATTAATTAATTTTTACGCGGGAAAACAACGGCGATAAAAATGACCTCCCGCGTTCAAAATTCCCACAAATATTTACCCGGGGAAAAGGCGCTTTTTGCTGGCCCATCTTCCAACATGTATTCTTTGGACGCGGCAATGTTCGCTTTGTTTAAAACTATTTTAAACCGGGACCGGATTTTATAACTTCAATAATTTTTTTGAAATCGTCTCCGCGCCGTTATAAACGGAGATAATGTATAAACCGTTATTTAAACCATTCAAATTCAGTTCTTTTTTATTTTCTCCTTTCTTTATTGGCCATGGATCGTAAAAAATTGTTCTGCCCGACAAATCTCTGATGTATAACGTTAATCTGGCGTCCTCGGTTGCTTCTATCTTAATTTCAGCGGAGCCGGCCGACGGATTAGGGCCGACGTTTATAGACCTTAACGCCAGGGATAGTTCTCCAACGCCGGTCGTTGCTTCAGCAAATTCCGTATTGGTTAGCGCCGCGCCGTCGCCGGTTTGACCGCCGTTTAGATTAACGGCATTACCTGCCGCATAAAAAAGAACCGGGCCCGTTTTTGCAGCCGGCGCTTTCCATTTAACATCAAATATATTCGACGGATTGGGCTTTGGATGCTCGGCGTACGTTCTTTTCGTAGAAGCTAATGGGACAATGTGTACAAAAGAGTCCGGTTGCTGCGCCTGCGGGAGGAAACCTTTTGAATCGAGGCTGTCCGCTTTGTTAATACTAACCATCTGAAAACCGTAGGCCGCCGGCGTACCGTTCGTCGAAGTGATGGTAAACCTAACCGTATAAACTACGCTTGGCACATATTTGGTTGCCGCGACCGTTCCCGTCGAATCAAAAAAAGTAATTTTGACGGTTGGCGCAAAATTGCCCGAGCCGTGGCAATTGATACAAGTGAAATTTCCGTCGCCCGGAGCGCCGCAACTTGCAAAACCGGCCGCCGCCCTTCCATGCGAATAGGAAGAAAGGGCAATCGCCAATAAGGTAAAACTCAGGCCGTACAAAATAAATTTAGTTTTCATAGAACTTTAGTTTTTACGAATATTAAAAAAGCGGTAAATAGATAAATAAAAGCATAGTTTTCCCAGGCCGGTGGACAACATTGAAGCTCACGGGATAAATCAATCCGTTAAAAAACCGAAAGAAAGTTAAGAATAGACGCGCAGCGAAGTTCCGGTCAAAGAGGTTTTATATACCGCAATCGACGTGGCCGCCGGACCATTAACGACTCCGCCCTGCAAATTGAACCTCGAACCCTGGTGGGTGCAAACATAATTATTTGCAGTAGGATCATAAGTAACCTGTTTTAACTGCTGATGCGAGCAGACGACCGTCGCCGCCACATAATCGCCTGTAATGGTTTTTGCCACCACGACGTCGTTAGCGACGATATAATTCCCATCGGTTTTTAAGGCCGAATTCGCGGCGTCGTTTAAATTTAACGTAAAATCGACGCCCCCGGATGGCGACGTAGTAACGGATTTGCTGCACGAATGCAAACAGGTAGCCGTCAAAGCAAAGGCCGCTCCAATTCCTAACTGGGCCAAAAAATCTCTTCTTTCCATGATTTTAAAGCGTTTAAAAGGTTAATAGATTCACGAAGTAGGCATAGCCTAAATAAGATATTTATGCGAATAATGGGTAAAAAATCCAAAAAGGTCGTCGGGACGATAGACCCGAAAATTAGTAGTGAATACAAGGAGAGCGCATAGCTCCTTTCATCCCGTAAATCCCGACCTGGAAGTCCGTTCAGCCTTCATAAACGCCGTTTTCGTCAACCCCCTGAGTCACATATAAGCCGTATATAAGCCGTATACGAGTCATGTATGATTCATGTATGACTCATATATAACCGCTCCCTCAGAATGTACCCGGTTTGAAACAAGGTCGAACGAATAGGTAACTCAAAAATGCTGTTTTAACAATGGTTTAGAGTTGGTTATCCGCAAAAGGCAGCCCGACGTCAAACCGGTATTGCTGGTTTTTAACCCATTATTCGCATTATTTTATAATTTATAATAAAGGGCGGCGGTTACCCCATAATGAGCGGCTGATTCGTCGCTACCGTCGTCCAATCTTTTTCCGTAAGCCGCTTCTAAAGTTCCAAATAAAGTCCGGTTAAACCGATGCGAAACGCCCGCCTGAAAATTTAAATAACTCCTGACATGGGGATCCGTATAGGCGCTTTGTATGGGATTCGGGCTTTCAATCCGGGTAGCAATTTCATATACCGAATAATTAGTAACTGCGGGAACGTCCCGTTGCCAGCCGATTCCGGCGCCTACATACGGAGACCAGTTGCGCTTAGGCAAAAGCTGATAATGTAAAGCGAATGCATAATCCATATATCTCCACGACCCGTAAAGGCGGCTGGCCTTATATCCGGCGGGCGCGCGCCATTTCAATCCGTAAGCGTCAAGCGTTTGTTCGTTTCTGACGAAATTATTCCCAATATTTCCGACTGCCAGATTTAGGCTTAACCCGGATCCAAAGGTCGCCTCCCCGGAGACGCCGACCCCCCAGCATCCCTGATCGCGGTAAAGCCAGTTTTTAACAATTTCAACATTCGAGGTTACTCCCATACGGAAGCCAACCGGCGCTAAAAAAGGCGCTTTTGGTTTTCGGATAACGGGTGGCATAAGGACGGACGCAAACCGGTTGGAATCGTTCAGAAGAAGGAATAGCGGTTTTTTTAGCCTGATAATTTTCAATTCAGTTAAGGATTCAGGCGTTTTGATTAGGTTTGAAGATCGGGCGGATCGAATTTCGATCAGCGAATCAATATTATTTGATATGTTTTCTCCTAGAGCAGAGGATGGGGACTCCATATTTAGCGCTCCAGTATTCAAAGAAATGATCGTTTGACCGACATTTTTTAAGGTAGGGGCATTATAATACTCCTCCGGCAAACCTTGTTGATTAAGCGTCTTTTCATTAAATCTTAATAAAGAAGAAGCGGCGTGACGCTCTTTACCGGTTTGTTTTATTGAAGTTTTTATATCTTTCCATATAGCGTTATTATCCTGATTGTCGGCGCTTAAAGAATTATGGGAAGTCGTCTTATAATGGGTAGCCTTTTTGTCTGAATGAAGCGCAGTGACTTGCCCCGGTTCAGCCGGCGACGCTGAAGGGTAAACATAAATAGTTCTATAGACGGTATCCACCCGCGCGGTTTGTACACCAGGCCT
>JBBRMZ010000206.1:0-8143 GCA_038230555.1 Chitinophagales bacterium | reverse complement strand
AGTTCAAAAAAGCGGCCGACGATTTATTAACTACCGCAGTTTCACGAGTCAGGCAAACTATTGAAAGCATTATTAAATGGCTAAATGAGAAAAACAAGAATCAAAAAGCCTCAAAAGTGAGGGCTACCGCCGGTTTAATGACGCATATTTTCGGCTCAATCGTCACAGCGCTGCTTTTTTGGCTGTTTTAACCCATTATTCGCATATTTTAACTATTCCTTACCTTAATTTTTGTCTTTCCAATTTCCTACCTCTTTTCGTAGCGAGAATTGCCCGCTGTTAATTATCTTTAGCCCGGAGGCATCATTCTGACATTTCCTCGCCTTATTTCTGTTTTTAAAAAACAAACGACGCCTACATGCATGATCACGCAACCGCCGAAGCGCTCACCGACCATATTTATTGCCAGAATTGCGGAAAGCCGCTGATGTTGAATGCTCATTTTTGCTCTTTTTGCGGTCAGAAACCCATTACCGGCAAAATAACGATTCATGAGTTATTACATCAGTTTTTACACATTTGGCTCCACATCGAAGGAAAACTGCTTGCCACGTTGCGCCATCTATTTATACCCGGCAAACTTACCCAGGATTTTTTTAAAGGGATGCACGTGCGGTATGCGCATCCCGTGCAGTTGTTTTTTATTCTAGGCGTTTTGTGTTTTGAAATGATTGAATGCGCGACCCGTAAACAGGAAGAAGTAGCGAAGCAGGGACTAGAATATCTTCAAAAGCGAAATCAATGGGCGCTTTTTAAAGTAAAGATGGATTCTGTTAAAATGAAGACGGAAGAAAAATACCGAAGCTCGTCGCAGGCAGGTCAAGCATTAGAAGATATGTCGAAAGGAGTCAAAAATATAAGGGCATATGATAACCTTTTTCTTGATTCCAATACGGACACATTGAATTCTATTATCAAAAAAAAATCGGCTAAAAGTATTTATAATAATTTAATCGATAGTACGGCGCCGTGGAGAAAGGAATTGTTAAAAAATAAGAAAAAAGATACTTCAAGTCTTTTGTCTGATAATAACGCAAATTCTAAATTAGATTTAACTAATTTGGACTCAGATTCACTACGAAGAGTAATTGGGAATCAAAAAACAGATACCATAAAAATGGGGATTTTTAAAATTAGTCCTCTTCAGGGCGCAAAATTGACGGATTTTGAAGAATTGAATGAAGAAGAATTTGTTGAAAAATATTATAAAAGATTTGGTAAATTATTCAGTCGTCAGATTTATAAGATTAGTAAAGAAGGCGGAACTTTGTGGACTTTTATTATGAGTAAGGCGTTCTGGGGAGTTGTTTTTATTATACCTTTTATTAGCCTACTCTTTTTAGGAATGTATAGAAGGAAACACATATATTTTGTGGAACATCTTGTCTTTTGGATGCATTATCATGCCTTTTTATTTTTCTCTCTTATCCTGATTATTTTTTTAAAATTCTTTTTACATTATTGGATATTTAATGTAATCGCTAATTTATTATTGTTTTATATACCGGTGTATTTATTTATGGCCATGAAAAGATATTACGGCGACGGCTATATGAAGACATTCGTAAAATATTTGATTACGGGATTTGTGTATCAGATGCTGTTTGTCGTTGCCATCGTTGGAGTAATGACGGTTAGTTTTCTACTTTTTTAGTAGATATTTTTCCTCACAAAAGTTGCCGTCTTTCGAATAATAGGTCAAAAAGCAATCATAAATTAATTATCTTGCCTTCAATTAACCGCGTAATTCATTGTTTGGTACTTTCGGCAAGTATGAAAACTATCCGACCTCGCTAATATTTTTGACAACGTCCTTTTTTATTACTTACGCGAATAATGGGTTGAAAAAGTCCAAAAAGGGCGCCGGGACGATTGACCCGAAAATTAGAAGTGGATACCCCGGGAGCGCATAGCCCCTTTTATCTCCTAAATCCCGACCCGGATGTCCGTTCATCCTTAATAAGCGCCCTTTTCGTCAACCCCCTGAGTCACATATAAGGCACATATAAGCCGTAGATCACTCGTATATGATTCATACATGAGTCAGATATGAATCAGGTGTGAGTCAGGTATGATCAACCCTTCGGAATGTATTTGATTTGGGAGACGGTCAAACGAATAGGCGGCTCAAAAGCGCCCTATTCAACATAGTTTATATTTAAAAATACGCAAAAGGTAGCCCGGCGTTAAACCGCTTGCGCTGGTTTTTAACCCATTATTCGCATTACTTCCTTATTTTCATTTTTGACGCCCCAGGTCCGGGTTTATCGACGTTTTTACGGCGTTGGTAGTATTTTTAATATAATTCTGTTTTTTGCTTTTTAATTGTATCCCGCTTGACTATCTTTATCCTTCGCAAGTTTGCTTTTTCTTAATTTGTCGTTAGAAAAAGACTTCCGGCGTTAAAAGAAATCTAAACGCGCTTGGCGTCATTCACTATTAAAAAACCTTTACTTATCCATTGAAATGATCAAACGTTCTACATTTTTTTTATCCCTGTGCGTATTACTCGCGCTTTTTGCATCCTGCCAAAAACCTAAAACAGTCGCTACGACGGTGACCACAACGGTTAAACCGGGCGGAACGGCGACGACAACCATCGCCGCAGGCGGCGCTGCCGAGAAACCCAAAAACGAGCCAAAACCTTACGGCGAGGTGATCACGAAAAAAGCTAAAACGACTAAAGGGCTGTTCACCGTCCATAAAGTGGACGACAAGTTCTATTTCGAGATTCCTGATTCTCTGTTGGGAAGGGAAATTATGGCCGTCACCCGATTTGTGCGCACCCCTACCGGCGGCGGCTACGGGGGCGAACAGATTAACGAACAGGTGCTGAGGTTCGAAAAAGGATCGACCTACAAGATCTTCATGCGCGCCATCCAGTATATCAACGTGAGTCCCGATAGCGCGGCGCCCATGTATAAAGCGGTGCGCAACTCCAACGTGGATCCCATCGCGCAGGCGTTTGATATTAAAGCGCTCCGGAAAGACAGCAGTTCGGTGATCGACGTGACGGATTTTTTTGCAGGCGATAATCCCGTTATTTCTCTCAGCAATAACGTTAAAAATCGCTATAAACTTTCGGGACTACAGGCTGACCGTTCTTATGTCCAGTCGATTCGTACCTACCCGATCAATACGGAGATCCGTGCCGTTAAAACTTACGGGGTGACGCCCCCTACCCCATCTTTTGGGCCGGCCGCGCCAAGTCCCATTCCAAGCGTCACGTTGCCGGGCGGCGTAGCCGCCGGCGTAGCAACGATGGAAGTCAACACGTCGATGATTCTGTTGCCGCGCGAGCCGATGAAAAAAAGAATGTTCGATCCGCGGATCGGCTATTTTGCCGCCGGTTATACGGTTTACGATGAAAACTCGCAACGCACGGACGATCAGACATACGCTGTGCATTGGAGACTGGAGCCAAAAAATGCGGAAGACGCCGCGCGCCAGCAAAGGGGCGAACTAATCGAACCTGCTAAACCCATTGTTTACTATATTGATCCGGCTACCCCCGCTAAATGGCGCCCGTATTTGATCCAGGGCGTTAACGACTGGCAGGTCGCTTTTGAACAGGCAGGTTGGAAAAACGCCATTCGCGCTGAATTGTTCCCGGAAAAAGACAGCACAATGAGTCTGGAAGACGCCCGGTTCTCCGCCATCCGCTATTTTGCTTCGGATATTGAAAACGCTTACGGACCCAACGTCAGCGATCCTCGTTCCGGCGAAATTCTGGAAAGTCATATCGGCTGGTATCACAACGTGATGAAACTATTGCATAAATGGTACCAGACGCAAACGGGCGCGGTAGACCCTAGGGCACGGAAAAATAAATTCGACGACGAACTAATGGGCCAATTGGTGCGCACAGTTTCTTCGCACGAGGTTGGGCATACGCTGGGCCTTCGCCATAATCATGGCGCTTCGCACGCTACTCCGGTCGAAAAATTGCGCGATCCGAAATGGACCGCCGCCAACGGACATACAAGTTCTATTATGGACTACGCGCGGTTCAATTATGTCGCTCAGCCCGAGGACGGCGTCACAGATCTGCTTCCGCGCATTGGTGATTATGATAAATGGGCGATTGAATGGGCGTATAAACCCATTTATGGAAGCAAAGACGCCGAATCGGATAAAAAGATCCTAAACAAATGGTATTTGGACAAGGCAGAAAAGAATGAACGGCTTCATTTCCTAACCGAAGTTCATCCTTACGATCCGCGCTCGCAATCAGAAGATTTAGGCGATAATGCGATGCTTGCGTCTGAATATGGCATTAAAAACTTGCAGCGCATTGTTCCCAATCTACCGGAATGGACAAAAGAAGAAGCGGCCGATTATGATCAGCTCAAAGAATCGTATGACGAGGTCGTTATTCAGTTCCGACGGTATATGGGCCACGTAACTAAATACGTCGGCGGGGTCGAAGAAACGCCCAAAACGTACGACCAGGAAGGCGTAGTTTTTAAGCCAACCGCCGCCGCATTACAAAGTCAGGCCGTCGCTTTTCTTCAAAAACAACTTTTTACTACGCCAACCTGGCTATTGGATCAGCGGATCATTAACAGGATTCGTCCAGACGTAGGCGTGGATTTTATCCGGACGCTCCAGGAGTCCACGCTGAACAGCCTTTTCAATGAAGACCGCTTGCAGCGACTCATTGAATCGGCTTCGCAAACGCCTGGCGCTTACTCAATCGACCAGCTTTTTACAGACTTAAAGACGGGTATATTTTCGGAACTTCCCCGCCGTAGCGCCATCGATCCTTACCGCCGGGATCTACAAAAAATGTATGTGGAAAAATTGATCAGCATCCTTACGCCGACCTTACAACTCGGCGGCGCGGGTGGTCAGCGTTTTACCCTGTCCGGCATTACATTTGCGCCGCCCGTTAACGCAAAATACACGGATATTTTTTCAGAAGCGCGGGGACAACTGAACGAACTGAAAACAGAAATCGCGTCCGCCGCTAACGGCACGAGCGATAAAATGACGAAATATCATTTACAGGATTTGCTTTTTCGGATCACAAAAGCGCTGGATCCAAAATAATAATTGTTATTTATGTTCAAAACGCCGTCTTTGGAAAAAGGCGGCGTTTTTTTTATAATTTTGAATCGCTTTTTAACCGTTTTTAAAAATTAGCATTCATGAAAAAGTTATTAACCCTGTTATTTTTTAGCGGGGGACTTTCAATTTCAACGGCCAAAACCAAAGGGTTTTGGCCGTAGCGTCCTACGCAAATTTATGAAAAAAACGCTCTAAATACTGCTTTATGGGATTTATTTCCTGGATCAAACGAAAAATCTTACGGAACGCCGCCGCGCGGTGGGATCATCAGTATGCCGCCGGAAAATGGGAAATGCTGAAGCAGGAAGAAGAGAAACAAAGGCTTGAACTGGCATTATATTTTCTCAAAAAATACAGCGCCCAGCCCAGGGTTTTGGAAATCGGGTGCGGAGAAGGCGATTTTAGCGTTTTATTGAAGGCCGGAGATTATTTGACCTACACCGGGATCGATGTTTCTGAACTGGCCCTGAGAAAGGCGCGTGAAAAAGCGGGGCATAATATGCAATTCATTTCAATTGATATGGACCGGATGAAAACGACCGCTCAATACGACGTCGTCCTTTTTAACGAAGTGATTAATTATAGCCGCGATATTCCGACGCTGCTAAAAAAACTAAAAGCGCAAAGCCTGGCTCCATACGGCGTAGTAATCATAAGCGTTTTTGACCATAAATACAGCGACGCCATTTGGGAAAAAATAGAATGCATTTTGAAACCCGTTGAAGAGGCGGAGGTAACGGGAGCGAAGGGAAAATGGAAGTTGAAAGTAATGAAATAATGGTCAATGATGAATAACGCAAACTAACTACGGCAGAAAATCCGGGTAAGCACCTTCCTTTTATTTTTTGCAGAAAATTAATGGAAGCGCCGTCCACCCTGCCCCGGGCGGGGGCTTAGCGTGTTCCGCCAGAAATATTATGTAGCCTAAATAAATAAGCGCCAATATTATTAATTTTTATGAGACGACGATATTTTCAATATAGTTATATACCGGTTTTGGCGTTGATTTTTTCTTCCTGCAGTACGCTGCTCATAAAAAAGGACCCTGCAAACACGCCGCTGCATTGTTTCGATCTGTTATGGGAAAACATCAACCAGAAATATGCTTTTTTCGATTACAAACACGTTAATTGGGATTCCGTACGACGGGTTTACAGGCCGCGGGTTAGCGATTCCATTAGTCAGGATTCGCTGTTCACCGTACTCTCTGAAGCGCTCTATCAACTCAAAGACGGACACGTCAATATTAATGCTTCCTATGACCGGAGCCGCAACTGGTCATGGAAAGATGATTATCCCGACAATTTTAACGAGGCGTTTGTACACCGTCAGTATTTAAAAAGAAATTTCAGGATTACCGGCCCTTTGCTCAATCAGATCGTTGGCGACTCGGTCGGGTATATTCGCTACGCCTCTTTTGGTTCGCCTATTTCGGAAGGCGACCTGGATTACGTGATGGACCGGTTCAAAAATATGAAAGGGATCATCATCGACGTACGCGATAACGGCGGCGGGGCTATCGATAATGTTTTTCGATTAATGAGCCGTTTTGTAGAACGTCCAAAACTAGTGGGGTACGCCTACGTAAAAAGAGGTAAGGGGCATAATGATTTTGCATCGCCATTGCAGATGATCGCGCAGCCCGCCGTCAAAAAAATCATCTTTACTAAACAGGTTGCAGTTTTGATCAATCGCGGGTGTTTCAGCGCTACGACGCATTTCGCCGGTTTCATGTCCGAATTGCCGAACGTAACGCTGGTGGGCGACCAAACGGGCGGCGGCGGCGGGCTACCCGTTTCGTCGGATCTACCCAACGGCTGGCAATATCGTTTTTCGGCTACCTACGAAACCCTTGTGAACGGGTTCAATATAGAAAACGGCGTGCCGCCGACCATACGCGCCTCTACCGGCCCCGCCGACGAATTACAGGGCAAAGATGTGGTGATAGAAAAAGCGCTTGAAGTCATAAACCCTAAAAGCCGTTAACGGACGACGCGGATCTTCATTTTCACGTCTTCTACCGGGCGGTCGCCCCCCCGGGTCTTGACAGCGGCAATCTGGTCAATTACGTCCAGCCCTTTAATGACTCTGCCAAAAACGGTGTAATCCTTATCCAAAAAAGGAACGCCCCCATCCTGCAAATACGCTTTGCGCTGCTCGGGCGTGTAATGGAAGTTTTTAGCCGCTTCGATCTGATCCAGCATTTTATCCGTAACGGGCTTGCCCTGCACGATGTAAAACTGAGAGCCTGAAGACGCTCTTTGGGGATTAACATTGTCGCCGGTACGAGCCGCCGCGATCGCTCCTTTGATATGAACGAGCGAATCTACAAACTCTGCCGGAACCGTATAGCCCGGGCCGCCGCCGCCGATCTGCGTAAACTCATCCGCTTTGCGGCTCGTCGGATCGCCGCCCTGAATCATAAAACCGGCAATGACACGGTGAAACAGTAGATTATCGTAAAAATTCTGATCTGCCAGTTTGGTCACATTGTCGCGGTGATGCGGCGTGGCGTTGTATAAAACCGCCAGCATGTTGCCGTACCGAGTTTCGATTTCAATCAGGCATTCTGTCGGCGCCTGCACGACGACCGGTTGAGTAGTTTCGCTCATTTTTCCTCCTTTAAGGGCTTTTAGGTGAATGGTATAATTTCCGGAAGACCGGAATACATGGGTTGGCGAAGAATCTGCCGAATGGTCGCCGTCGCCGAAATCCCATTCGTATCTATCCGCTTTTTTAGACTGGTTGGTCAGCGTTACTTTTGCGGGAGCCGTCTTTTCGGCGCTTTTAACGGTGAACAAAGCGGCGGGGCCGGCGCAGCCGGACAATAAAATAGCGCTTATTGACGCGCAAAAAATAATGGCTCTGGTAGACATGGAATAAATCTGTTTTTATATTTTTACAAATAATGCGAATAATGGGTTAAAACTAACAAAAGTGGATAAACACCGGTCTGCTTTTTGGATATTCAACTATAAACCATTTTGAATAAGGCGTTTTTGAGGGCTTTTTTAGTTTGACCTTTCCTGTAATTGACTCTATCCGAGGGAACGGTCAGACCTGACTCATACGT
>JBBRMZ010000205.1:0-8277 GCA_038230555.1 Chitinophagales bacterium | reverse complement strand
GGAAGCGGAAATTGCGGAATTATTGGATCAAATTCATTCAACGACTATGAAAGCAAAAGATATGTCCACGGCGGACCACCTGAGAGCTGCGGGAAGACGGGAAGGGAAACTTGAAGGAAAGCTGGAAGGAAAGCTGGAAGGGGAACTCAAAGAAAAGCTGGAAGTTGCCAAAAGTATGTGGCTGCTGGATCAACCGGTGGAGATAATAGCGGCGGTTACCAGGGTCTCTGTCGAGAAAGTACGCGAATGGATCGAAGGGTTTAAAAAAGCGTCTCTATAATTACAAACCAAATATCGTTTTTTACGCTTCGCGGAAAGCGCCATGCTCCATGGCGCTAAAAATAGCCTGCTTTCTATGCTTGACGGAATTCCAATGATGAAGCCGTTGAATTGGTATCCAAACCGGTAGAGGCCAGAATCGATGAACAAAGCAATATCCATAAATTATAACCCCGTAAGGATACGCCGTCGCTAATAACGGACTTTGTCTTTTCAAAATCAGAAGTAGCACTCAAACTTAATATGTCCTCTATATATTTTCTCAACGGTTCATCGCTTTAGTTTTACCAATTATTTTGCCAGTTTTCTTGCAAATTTACCAATCGTTAATCCCTGCACTATGATAGAAAACAATACGACAATGTAAGTAATGGAAACAAATACTTCACTATAAGAACTTTTGGGCAACGATAAAGCCAACGCTACAGATATACCGCCCCGTAAACCGCCCCAAGTTAAAATAGGGATGGCATTTCTTTCAAATGCTTTACCAAATCGCAACACCGCTATGGGCATAGCAACAGAAACAAATCTTGCCAATAAAACAATTACGATTGTTACGCAACCCAGGCAAAATAAGGTTAGATTAAATGGAATAATCAACATTTCAAAACCAATGAGTAAAAACAAAATGGCGTTTAATACTTCATCCATCATCTCCCAAAACTTATCAATGTAATCTCTTGTAACTTCGCTTGTTCCTTCTTCAAGGCTTTTGTTGCCGGTGACAATACCGGCTACCACCATCGCCAGCGGACCGCTTATGTCCAAGTAACCTGCCAGCGCGTAACCGCCCATTACAATTGCCAGCGTTATTAATACTTCTATCACATAATTATTTATAGATCGTAACGACCAAAAACCGATATATCCCAACAGCAAACCGAAGATCAGACCGCCGCCTGCTTCCTTTAAAAAGAGCCACCCTATCTGCAAAGCAGAAACATTATCATAACCCGCCTTTATAATTTCATAAATGGTAATAAAAACTACTACCGCTACTCCATCATTAAACAGGCTCTCTCCCGATATTTTCATTTCAAGCGTTGGCGGGATTTTAGCCTTCTTTAAGACACCTAAAACAGCAATTGGATCTGTTGGAGAAATTAATGCGCCAAACAGTAAACAGTAAATAAAATCGATTGGTATACCGAACCATTTGGTAACCACAAACATCAAAGCTGCAATAATAAAAGTGGATACCAATACTCCTATTGTGGAAAAGGTTATGATTGCCGCGCTTTCTTCTTTTAATTGTTTTACATTGATATGAATGGCTCCGGCAAACAATAAAAAAGCCAACATCACCTTCATTAATACCGTGTTGAAATCGATGGTTTTTATTATGTCTGTAATCTTTATAAAGAAGCCGGGATGTATATAATGCGTAGCAATAACCAGTAGCGATACTATTAGCGATATAAGCATTATACCAATCGTTGCCGGTAACTTTATGAAACGAACATTGATATAACCAAAGACGGCGGTTAACACAATAATGATTGTAATAAGATTGTATATCTGCAATTTAGCGGGTTATGCTGAAAAAATGGACATTTGACGAAGGTCAAGGAGGAGCGGTTGGGATAGTAAAAAAGTAAAAAGAAACAGCGTTATGAAACTTTGCGCGGTTTTTCTTTTCTACTGCATTCAGCTACTTTTGCGTTCTTTGAGCGCCAGCCATTCATGGTACAATTTGACGTTGACTTGGTGGGCTTCAAAATTTTCGGCAAAGTTGTGATAGCCGGAATTATCGGGACGGGCGACAAAGAAGATATAGTTATTGTTTTCAGCGTGTAGGGTGGCGTCAATTGCTTGGGCAGAAGTAATGCACACCGGGCCGGGGGGAAGGCCTTCGTTAAGATAAGTATTATAGGGATGGGAGAAAGCGTAATCGTTGTTATATAGCCGTCGGAAAGTTCCGCCCTGCGCGTCGATCAGGGCGAATTGGACGGTCGGGTCTGCCTGAAGTTTTATATGTTTGTTGAGGCGGTTTAAATATGTTCCCGCCACTTTGGGTTGTTCGTCCGCGTGGCTGCTCTCTCCTTCCACAATTGAGGCTAACGTATAGAGCTGGGTTAGATTAAGGTGAAGCGCGTTCGCTTCCTGGAGCCGCTTTTCCGTCCAAAATTTTCTGGATTCCTTGTGCATTTTTTCAACAAATACTTTTGGCGAGGTATTCCAATAAAAATCGTAGGTGTTGGCCAGGAATAAACTCATCAGCGTTTCCTGAGTCGCGCCTAAGGAATCCAGCAACGCTTTATCCTTAAAAGTTTCCATAAAGCCGGCCGAATCGGCTTCCAGAAAACGGGATAGTTTAGCGGCTAGTTGCGGCAAAGTGCGTTCGTTATTGAGCGTGATTTTTACGGTGGCCTGTTCTCCTCTCTCCAAATGGCGGATCAGTTCATAACTGCTCCAACCCGGGATAATCTTATAGCGGCCCGGGCGAGGCGTTTTAAAATCAAGGTAAGAAGCCCAGGCGTCGAACGAGCGTTGATCTTCGATAAAATGTTTGGAATTTAGTATATTCACCAGATCCTGGTAAGTTGATCCGTCGGGTATTTTCAAATAGCCTTCTTCCTGCAGGGAATCCGACACATTGGCGCCAAAGAAATTTATATAAATATATCCACCCCCCAATAGAGCCGCTATGATCAGCGGGAATACAATTCCTTTCAAACGCATGTTTTCACCCGATTTTGTAAATAATCAACTGATGGAACGTTTCTTAAACGCTAAAGTTGTCTAAGTCCATTTTAATTCATCTCATGTACGAGTAAATCGGTTGTTGGGTCGTTCAATACGCTTCTTTTTTTGAGATAAATTCAAACGCCCGTTTGGCCGTCCATGCGATCCCCGGATTCCGTCGGTCGCTGAACCCGCAATGCCCTCCGTTTTTGGGCGTCTCCAAATAGATCAGGTCGTTTTTTTCGGCTAAAGCGGTTGGGAAACATTCCGGGGTCAGCATCGGATCGTTTAGGGCTTGCACGATCAGGGTTGGTATACGAAGCGCCTGAAGAAAATTGCCGGCTGAACCCTGCTTAAAAAAATCTTCCTGATCAGAAAAACCATGAAAATCTTCCGCAAAAAACCGAATTTGATCTTCCCAGGTTGTAAGGCTCAACAGTTTTTTTTCATCCAATCTGCCGGGAAATGCGGCCGCTTTTTTCAGGGCTTTGGCTTTCAGTTGCCGGATAAATATGCGGCGGTATAACAGATTGTCAGGCGCCGCTAATTTACGGATAGAGGATTTTAAATCAAGCGGCGATGAAAAGGCGATGACGCTCCGAACCTGTTCCGGCAACGTTTTATTGTCAGCGCCTACGGCGGCGTATTTAAGGGAGATGTTACCGCCCATACTGAAACCAATCAATGCAATTTCTTCATAGTCAAACGTTTGGAGCGCGTGTCTTACCACGGCGCTTATATCTTCGATTTCGCCGTGGTGATAGAGGCGGAACTGCCGATTCATTTCCCCTCCGCAGGAACGGCAGTTCCAGGCAAGCGCGTCCCATCCGTTTTCCGAAAAATATTTTACCGGGCCTGTTATATAGGGGCGCGAGGCATTCCCTTCCAAACCGTGCGAAAAAATAACCAGTTTTTTATTTCCCTTCCTCACCCAGTCGAGATCGAGGAAATCGTCGTCGGGGGTTTGGATTCTTTCCCGGATATAACCAACGCTTATTTTTTGAAAAGCGGGCGCGATGGTCTGTACATGGCGGTTAAATTGATATAAAGGAGGACCGGGATATCCGGAAGGTTGGATGACGGGCATAATAAAAAAATACCCGTTTCCTTCACCCAATGCATTATTTGGCAAAGGAAACGGATTATAGTAAGTTATTATAAATGAATGGCTTCGCCGTAGGCGGCTTCGGCGGCGTCTTTAATCGCTTCCGACATGGTCGGATGCGGGTACACCGTATTAATTACTTCATGCCCCGTAATTTCCAACTGGCGCGCGGTCACGATACCGGCGATGATTTCGGTAACGTTATAGCCGATCAGGTGCGCGCCTAAAAACTCGCCGTATTTGGCGTCAAAAATTACTTTTACAAATCCCTGAGGGGCTCCTGCGGCTTTTGCTTTACCGGAAGCGGTGAACGGGAACTTACCGACTTTTAATTCATAACCGGCTTCTCTGGCCGCTTTTTCGGTATAACCGACGGAGGCGACCTCCGGCGAGCAATAGGTGCAACCCGGAATATTATTATAATCCAGCGGGTGCGGGTTTTTGTCTTTTATTTTTTCCACGCAGATCACGGCTTCCGCCATTGCCACGTGAGCTAATGCCTGGGTAGCCAGCACGTCGCCGATGGCGTAAATACCCGGCACGTTGGTTCTGTAAAATTCGTCCACTACAATTGTTCCACGCTCGGTTTTAACGCCCAGGTCTTCCAAACCAATATTTTCAAGGTTAGCCGTAACGCCGGCGGCGGATAGAACCACATCGCATTCAATGATTTCCTCCTTGCCGTCTTTCCGGTTTTTAGTTTTTACTTTACAAACTTCGCCGGAAATATCCACCGATTCCACCGAGGTATTTCCTAATACGCGGATACCGTCTTTGGTGTAGATTTTTGCCAGTTCTTTAGAAATATCCTCGTCTTCGCGCGGTAGCAGCCCTTGTTCCAAAAACTCCACCACGGTTACTTCGGTTCCCAACGTATGATAAAAATAGGCAAACTCCACTCCGATCGCGCCCGCGCCAACCACCACCATTTGCTTAGGTTGGTTTTCTAAGGACATTGCTTTGCGGTACTCGATGATCTTCACCCCGTCGATCGGTAAATTGGGCAGTTGTTTTGCCCTTCCGCCTGTGGCAACTATAATATGGTCGGCCGAGTAGGCTTTTTTGGCGCCTGCCGCGTCGGTCACTTCCACCTGTTTGTCTTTCAGTAATTTGCCCGTTCCCATGATCACCTGAATCTTGTTTTTCTTCATCAGGAACTGAACGCCTTTGCTCATATCGCCCGCTACTCCGCGGCTTCTGCCGATCATCGCTCCAAAATCAACTTCAGCCGAAGCGTTTTTGATACCATAATTGGCGGCGTGCTTAATATTTTCAAAAACAGTCGCGCTTTTCAATAACGCTTTGGTTGGAATGCAACCCCAGTTCAGGCAGATCCCGCCCAATGATTCGCGCTCTATAATGGCCGTTTTCATGCCCAACTGAGCGGCGCGAATAGCCGCTACGTATCCGCCCGGGCCACTGCCAATAACTATTAAATCGAAATCCATAAAGTCCGTTGATGTGATTGATAAAATTTGGAAGGGAATGATTTTTCGCAAGCAACTATGAACGCTGCTTTTCCCGTTCGCTTAAACAACGGCAAATATAGAGAGTTTTCAGGAACCAGCAAGAAGAGTGGTAATACAATAAGTTCCAGCCAGGCGTTTACTTGCAACTATTGTTAAGCGCGCCCTGTAAGATCCATTTTTGAACCAACGCCAGTTGTGCCTGCGTCATTCTTTGTCCGGGCGGCATGCTTCCGCCGGTCATGGCCGTATAAACGGAGCTGTTGTTAGGATTTCCTTTGCTAATTCCTTTTTGCAGGATATGGGTATAATCCGTCAGTTGATATCCGCTGCGACGGCTTCCCGCATCGTGGCATCCGCCTGACGCGCAATAAGAGGTAAAAATGGGTAAGACAGACGAAAAGTAGGCCGTATCTTTGTTACATTGACCAACAATTAAAGTAGTGTCGGCTTTTTTGGTTGTATCTATAGTAATTTTTGTCGTATCCGTTGTGGTTATCGTCACGACGGGAGAAACGAGCGGCTCGTGTTTACATTCCAGAAAAATGGACAATCCTAAAACTATATAGATAAAAAATTTAGATTTTATTCTCATAGGATTAAAAAGCTTAAGTATTAGATACTACTAAAGAGAACTTTCTATAAATTTAATACCCCAAACGATTGAATAACGCCATCGGTTGCCTACCGGAAAAAATATATTTATAATAATAAAGAAAATTCTAATGTTGCAAAGTTACCCTTCGAAGTGAAGTGAAAACGTGAAGGTGCGGGACGTCACTTTTTCGATAACCGTAGATTGTTGTAAATCGTTGCGGTATTGCAGAAGATTTCCGAGTCCCTGCGAGACTTTAAACTCTGGCGAGAAAATGAAATAAGGAAAGAACATTTGGATACCTACGCCGTATTCAAAAGAGAAATCGGTGGGCGCAATATGCACTAATTCCGGGTCTTGCCGCGCGCGGGATTTAGCCTGAATATCGTAAGAATATTTGATTCCGCTAATGATGAATAAACGTTTGTCGTTATATGGAGCGGATTTATAACGCACCTGAAAAGGCAATTCCACGAATACGGAAGATATTTTGGTCTCGACTGGCTTCGCGTTTCTTGCAGTCGGATCAAAATTAAGGTCGCGCTCGCCAAAAGAAAAGCCGGGAAGAAAACGGAGGTCGAAATTTTCGCCCAGCTTTAAATTACTGATAATTTGTAGATTAAAACCGGGACCTTTGACAGAATTAATACCTGAAATGCTGTCGTTGAGCGGCGGGAGAAAATTTTTGCTTCTGAACACCTTAAAATCCGAGGTATTATAGCCCAGGGTGATGCCAAAATAATAGTTCCGGTTCTGAAAATCGAGGTAATTGTAATTATTTTTACCGCTTTGGGCGTTCGACTGCAACGCGCAAAAGAGCGCTACAATGGTAAGCGTTATTTGATACCCGTATAAATGGAACAAATTCCGAAACTTAAAGGCTTGCATTGAATAGATTTAAATCCGGTAGTAGCTAATATTTTGACAAAAGCGGCCCCGTTTGGGAACGCCTGGACAGACTGGTATAAATATTCGTAGGCCTTTGGGTCTTTAGACGTCAATTTGCCGACGACGGGGAGAATATGTTGAAAATAAAAATTAAAAGCCTGTTTTAACGGAAACATTGTTGGTTTGGAAAATTCAAGAACGACCAACTTTCCCGAAGGTTTCAAAACGCGGTACATTTCGGAAAGCCCTTTGTCCAGCCGTTCAAAATTCCTGACCCCATAAGCAACGGTCACAGCGTCAAAAATATTGTTTTCAAACTGTAGATTTTCGCTCTCGCCGTCCTGGAGTTCAATGGTTTGCTCCATGCCTTCCGCCTGGATTTTCTTTCTACCAAAGGCCAGCATCTGCGGCGAAACGTCCACCCCTATAATTTTCTGTACCGGGAAGCGCTTCACTGTAGCGATTGCGACGTCCGCAGTTCCGGTCGCTACGTCTAATATTCTACCCGGTTTTAACGAATCAAGTTCGTCGATCATTTTCTTTCTCCACCATTTATCGACGCCGAGAGACAGGAAATGATTCAAAAAATCATACCGTTTGGCAATCGAATCAAACATTTTCGATACCTGCTCTTTTTTACTGCCTGCTATGTCGTACGGCTTTACTTCCATGAATGAATTTTTCGATAGGTAAATACATGAAAAAAGACTGAGTAAAGATCAATGTTCATGCCCGATAATGCCCCCCTGATCCGGGATCATCACTTCGACATTTGCGTCTTCCTCTAAAATGACGCATTGACAGGCGAGGCGCGATTCCAGGCGCGGATTGCGTGCGCGGTCGATAAAATCCTCTTCTTTATCAGATATTTCCTCTAAAAATTCTTCTCCTTTTTCAATATACACATGGCAGGTGCTACACGCACAGACGCCGCCGCAATTATGATTAAGATGAATATCATGTTCTTCGGTTAGTTCTAAAATAGAATAACCCGCCGCCGACTGAACAGTCTTGGGCGTTAATCTTTTATCTTCAAAAGTAAAATGAATGGTAGCCATTGAAAGTGTTGCTGAAGAATCTGGTAAAAAACCGTAAAGTTAATTTTCATCCGTTTAAAACATCGACCTCATAACCGAATAACACTTATTAAGTTCAAAAAATGACGTCCAGGGGCAATAGTTACCGCTTCTTTGAATTCGCCCGCTACATTTGAAGAACTTAATGGAAGATAAACTATTTATTAGCTATCGCTTTTT
>JBBRMZ010000204.1:0-8392 GCA_038230555.1 Chitinophagales bacterium | reverse complement strand
GCCTATCATGCTTGGTAGCTATGGCGTGTATTCCCCTTAGTATTTTTTCTCAGGATATACATTATTACAATTTCAGATTTTCTCCCCACAAAATCAATCCCGCCCTAACCGGAGTTTTTAAAGGAGACGTCCGTTTCATGGCCAATTACAGGAATCAGTGGAATTCGGTTCCGGTTTCTTACCTCACTTTTTCCGGGGGAGCCGATATGAAACTTGGTTCCGCCTTCAGCGATTCGAGACATTGGCGCGCGGGCGTCCTGTTCAATTACGATCAGGCGGGGGATTCGCACCTAAACAATTCCAGCTTTTACGGCCTTCTTTCCTACGCGGCGCCTGTTTCCGCAAATAGCTCGCTTTCCATTGGCGGATCTCTCGGTTACAATCAGCGCGCTTTTAAGACAGCCGATCTATATTTTGACGATCAGTATAAAGATTTCGCTTTCAGCGTCAATAATCATACGCAGGAGGTGATCCTTAATAAAACGATCACTTACTTGGATCTTTCGGGCGGCCTTAATTATCATTACCAGGCTTCTCAAAAAAGAACTACCGTGGACGTCGGAGTCGGGCTCTTTCACCTGAACACTCCTAATAAAAGTTTTGCTGGCGATCCGAATGTAAACACCGAGATCCGCAGCGCTTTTCATTTGAACGGCGTATTTGCGGCCGGAAAATCCTTTGACGTCCTGGTCGACGGACTGGCACAGTTCCAAGGGCCGCATTCCGAATTTTTAGCCGGCGTCGGAGCGCGTTTGTATATACAAAACAAACGAACGCAGCAATTTGCTTTACAGGCCGGAATAACGCTCAGGAATCAGGACGCCATTATTCCGCATATTGGCGCGATCTATGACCAATGGAAAATTGGGTTGAGCTATGATTATAATTTATCCAGCTTCAAAACCGCCTCTGTCTGGAACGGCGGCCCAGAAGTAAGCGTTCATTACATTATTTCAAGGGTGCCGCCCATAAAAAATTGTCCTGTTTGTCCGGTATATTTATAAAAGCGACGTTCAACATATATATAGGTTTCAAATTAATTCCGTGCAACGCTTCCAATTAGACGCCCAAATTTATCACGCCTGAACAAACCTGGTTCTTATGAGAATATTACGCTCCTCTACGCTTATTTTATATTTGTTATTCTATCTGCCCATTCACGCTTTTAGTCAGACGGCCGGCGCATACGAAAAAAAAGCCGCCGACGCGGTTGAAAATAAAGATTATAACGCCGCCCTGGCCTATTATAAAGTTATTCTGGAAGATAACCCGGAAAGAAAAGACCTATACTATAAGGCCGGAGAGTCGGCCCGGTTATTGCGTTCTTACATAGTCGCCGATTCATTTTTCAAAAAGGCGGTCGATACTTCAAAATCAAGCGCCTACCCTGATCTTGATTACAAAACAGCGTTGGTTAAAAAAAGCCTGGGGAAATATGACGAAGCGATCGCGCTGCTCCAAACTCATATTAAGAATAACCCGAACGGCACGTTCGTCGCCAACGCCAAAAAAGAATTAGCCGATTGCGAATGGGCCAGGGAAGTCGTAGCTACGCCCGATAACATTCAGGTCGTTCACATGGACGACCGCGTTAATACCATTTATACGGACATGGCCCCCGTCCGGCGGAAAGATACTTTATATTATACGTCCGCATTTATTCAAAAAGACGGATCGGCGCCGGTCACGCGCATCTACGCTTCCGACCTGAAGTTCAAGGGAAAGCCCGCGTTGCAAATTCCGGCAGGCGACGGCCAAAATACGGCCAACCTGTCTATTTCGGCTAACGGGAAACGCATGTACTATACGGTTTGCGACCAGGCGGTCAACGGCGTTTACAACTGCGCGATCTATTATCGCGATAAAGGGGACGACGGCCAATGGAGCGCCAACCCGGTCAAATTATCCAATGAAATTAATCAGCCCGGTTATACCAACACGCAGCCCAGCATTGGCAGGGACGCCAGAACCGGCGCCGAAACGCTGTATTTTTCGAGTGACCGGCCCGGAGGCAAGGGAGGAATGGATATTTGGGCGGCTGAAGTCAAAGGAGATCAATTTGAAAAGCCGGTCAACCTGACGATACTCAATACGGAGAAAAACGAGATCACGCCTTTTTTCTACAATAACGCGCAGGTAATATTTTATAGTTCCGACGGCTTACAGGGTTTAGGCGGTTTCGACGTATTCAAATCCGTAAAAGTCGCGTCGGGCTTTTCCGCGCCGGAACATACCGGGTATCCGCTCAACGGCAGCTACGACGAAATCTATTATTCGCTGGACGCCGCCGACGGTAAAGCATATTTTACTTCCAACAGGCCGGGGGGAATGTGCGAAAGACCGGAACAGGATTGTATCTGCAACGATATATACGGTTACGACCTGGCGGTCGATCTAATCGCGCAAACTTACCTGAAAGGAACGGAGCAACCGCTAACCGGATGTACTATCCATTTAATCGACGCGGGCCTCGACGCCGTTGTCGCTATGAAAGACGGTGAAACGACCTCGGCTTTTAACTTCCCGCTCTCTATAGAAAAAAAATACCGGCTGACGGCCAAAAAAGCCGGCTTTGCTTCCGATACCGTTGATTTTGATACCCGCGGTTTATACGCTTCCACGACGCTCCATAAAAAATTAAGCCTTCTGCCCTATACAAGGCTGAACATTGTGGTATTAGACGCCATCAGCTTTAAGCCTTTGACCGGGGCGACCATTTCAATCAAAGACGATTCGGCGAGACTTATATCGCAAACCATTCCGGGCTATACGTTTACCTACGACCAGGTTGGATTTGGTAAAAAATATATAACCGGCGCCCGGAAAGACGGTTACGGCGCGGATACCTCGTTCGTGGTAGTTGATCCGCTGAGCGTTTCCAATAAAATAGAGTACAACGATACGCTGCGGCTGACCCCGTTCACCGGGTTGCCCGTCACCCTTTATTTTGATAACGACTATCCCGATCCCCAAACGACAGCCGACCGGACGTCGTCTACTTACGGACAAACTTTTAGCGAATATATCAGCAGACGTCCCGAGTTTGTCAAAATGTATTACGCGGGCGGCAAGGATACGAATGTCGCCGGCGCCGGCGCTATTGAAGACTTCTTTATGAACGACGTTCAAACCGGCAATGATAAGCTCATGGAATTTTCTTCTATTTTGAGCAATTATCTTGCCCAGGGTCATAAATTAGAGATCGTTATTGAAGGCTATGCAAGCCCGTTGTCCAGTTCCGAATATAACCGCCATTTGTCCGAACGCCGCATTCATTCTGTTGTGAACCATCTCGCTTCTTACAATGGGCGGGTTCTGGAACCTTATCTTTTGAATGGAGGCCTTTCGGTTCGGGTCGATCCTTACGGCAATAAAACCGCCCCTGCCAGCGTCAGCGGAGATCCTAAAAACCGTAAATTGTCGGTATTTAGCGTCGACGCGTCCAAAGAACGGCGTGTAGTTATAAAAGAAATTAACAGCCTCGGCAAAGGCGTTATTATCACCAAGGCGGTGGATTACGATAAGTGGAAATAAATGGTAAATGGTTTCTTTAGTTGCAATAAATATAGGTTAATAGTAAGCAGCTAAGCGCTTTATACGACAAACATCAGGGGCTTTATACATAAAAAAACAAATCATGCGCGTCTATCGATTCATTCAAACATATTGCCTGGGATTTGTCGTCGGATTCATTCCGTTCTTTTCCTTTGCTCAATTTTCCGTATCGGTTTCGCCAAAGCAGCCCGCTTGTTTTGGCTATACCAACGGATCGGCGACCGCCATAACGACCGGCGGAACGGCTCCTTTTACTTATACATGGAGTAATGGCCAGCAGGACGGCGCGACCGTTTTTGGGATAGGGGCCGGGAACTATTCGGTCACTGTAACCGACGCGATGAAAAAGCAGGTTGTGCAAACTTTTACCTTATCGCAGCCTACCAAATTGACGGCTACTTTCGCGCCGGAAAGCGGAGGCGCCTGCGCGGCGGAAGGGAATAATTTTATAGCCACCGGCATTGGGGGGACGCCTCCATATACTTATTCCTGGTTGGGAGGAACAAATGGCGCGCGTCTTGTCGCTCCGGTAGCCGGATTATATTACCTGACGCTCGTGGATTCCAACCTATGTCAGACCGTCGCTCCGTTAAAGGTAAACGCTCCGTTATCGGTACGCGTAGAGACAGTGGACGTTATTTGTTTTGGCAATTGCGACGGGTCGGCAGTCGCCCGCACAACCGGCGGTACGCCGCCCTTAAAATTTCTTTGGAGCTATCAGAACAAAACGGATCAGTTAATTTATCCATTACCCGGAGGCGATTATTCGGTCACAGTGACGGATTCGGCCGGTTGCGTGAAGTCCGCTTCGGGCCATGTGTTAGAACTTTCTCCGCTGGCGGTCAGCGTGCAGGTTACGGGAGCCTGTTCCGGGAACGCGTCTGCTTCAGTTTTAACTACCGGCGGACGGGGACCCTATACTTATAAATGGAGCAACGGCGCCCTTTCCCAAAATTTGACCGGATTAACGACCGGAATTTATACGGTTACCGTAGCCGATGTTAATAATTGTTTGAAGACTGCAACGATCAACGTAAGCGACGTTAACGCGCTAACGCTGACGACCGCCGCCGTAAATACATTCTGTTCGGGGGTCAATAACGGAATCGCTACGGTGAATGTGTTGAACGGCCTGGTTCCTTACTCCTATAAGTGGAGTTCCGGCGGTACAACCCAATCCATCAGCAACCTAGCCGCCGGGCAATATGCCGTGACGGTCACCGACGCCGCCGGTTGTTCCAAGACTTCCTCTGCGACCGTCGTCGCAACGACGTCTATTACCGCTGTTTTAACCCCTGTCAGCGCTACCTGCGGCGGAGCCAACGGAAGCGTTTCAGTAGCCGGGATTACCGGCGGAACGGCGCCTTATACCTTTAAATGGGATAACGGACAATCAACGGCGTCCGTTTCCGGTCTGCAGGCCGGAAATCATTCGGTAACCATTACCGACGCTACCGGCTGCGCGTCCGTACTGACCGCTTTAGTGGGAACGAACGGCGCCGCCATCGCTTTTTCTACCACTACGACCAACGCTATCTGTAAAGCCGCAAACGGCTCGGCAACCATTTTTAATTTAACGGGTGGAACGACGCCTTATCATTTTTTATGGGATAACGGGCAGACTTCCGCTACTGTCACCGGCTTATCCGCAGGCGCCCATAATGCGACCGTTGTCGACGCCAATGGTTGCGCGGCGGCGGTCAATCTGATTATTGGCGTTACCAATTCAGCGATTATGTTAAGCGCGACGGCGACGGCGGTTTGTGTCGGCGGAAAAGGCTCCGCTTCGGTTGCTGTGAATAGCGGCGGAACGGCCCCGTTTACCTACCTGTGGTATAATAATCAAACTACAAAAATTGATACGGGACTGAGCCTGGGCGTCCATTCCGTTACCGCAACCGACGCTAACGGCTGCGCGGCCATAGCTTCCGTAAACTTAATCTCTTCCATACCGATCGTCGCTTCGGTTTCCGTAACGGACGCCAGTTGCAATAACGGCAACGGTTCCATAAAAATCACAGCTACCGGCGGAACGGCGCCTTATACGTTCAGCGGTCCGGGCGTCGCTAACCAAACGGGCGTCTTCAATAATCTCCCTGCAAAAGATTATGTTGTGACGATCACGGACGCAAATGGCTGCGCGAGTTTAAGCCTTTTGGCGACGGTTAAAAATAATGGTTTTATATCCGCAGCATTTACTTCAACGCCGACAAGTTGTTCCGGCGATACGGCTAAATTACATTTTTCTAATCAGTCCACAGGCGCGGCCTCCGCTTCCATGCGCTGGGTTTTCAGCAACGGGACGACTTCGACGGCCGCCGAAACGGACGCTGTATTCAGTAAATCGAGCGGACAAGCGACGTTATACGTCCAAAGCGCCCAGGGTTGCCAGGATTCGATCACTCGTTCCTTTGCGGTGAACATTATCGACTTGAAAACTCCGGATACGATCATTAATTGTCAGAATGTGAATCTGACGATCACGGCGACCAATAATAATTCCACGTTTACACCGCAGTATCTCTGGACGTCGCCTACCCCCGGCGTCATACTGTCGGGCGCTACGACTGCAACGATCAATATCAATACAGGAGCGCCGGGAAATAAGTTTATCTTTTTAAACGCTTTCAACGCGTTGGGTTGCAGCGTGATAAAAACGGTCGCTTTGATCATAGCGGATACGACCACGCCCGTTATCGCCTATAAACAGGATTGCGTCACTGGTAAAATTAATTTCACCGCATCCACTATCACCGGCTATAAATGGGACTTTGGCGATCCCGCTCATCCTGGCGCCACTTCGGGTTCGGCGTCTCCTTCTTATACGTACGCTACGGCGGGCGCTTATACGGTAAAATTAATTCCCCTGTTGTCCTGTTTAAAACTAACCGCATCGCCTGTGAACGTTCGAAGCGGGGCCGCTCTATCGATCACCAAAAGCGCCGATACGACCGTTTGTAACGCGAACCCCGTCGCGCTAAAAGCGGGCGCTTCCGGCGCTACTATCCAGTGGTCCAACATCGTTAACTTTTCCACTATTTTCGCTGCGTCGCCCGTCGCAAGTGTTACTCCTTCCGGTAAAAACAATGTGTATTACATCCGCGCAACCGACGCTAATGGTTGTCAGGCGATTGACAGCGTTCGGGTCAATAACCAGGGAATTAGCCTCGCTCCCGTCGCAGCCGTCACGAAATGCGCTAAAACAGATAAAATCATTCATATTACCAACCTGAACGCAGACTCACTCCAGGTAGTTTGGAACAATGGCGTAACCGGCGGCCTGAATCCGAAAATTAACAGCGATAATCTGACGCAATTGATTGGCGTATTTACCAATCAATTTGGCTGCTCGTTCAAAGATACCATTGCCGTTAACGTGATCAATGTCGCCGCGCAGTTTACGGTAACGCCGGTTACTAAAATCATTGCGAAAGGCGATACCGTTCATCTATCTGTATCGCCGCAGGGTACAGGATATACCTACAACTGGTCGCCGTCCGCCGGCTTGAGTTGTACCAATTGTCCGAATCCGATAGCTACGCCCGACGTTACGACCAATTACTTAGTCACCGTCACCGACGTGAACGGTTGTAGCGCCGCTTCCGATCCGGGATTAAATTTTGCAGCGCTGACGGTCGTTACGCTTGCCTGTAGCGAGCCGTATATTTTTGTGCCGAATGCTTTTTCGCCTAACAGCGACCAGATCAACGATAAACTTTACGTTCGCGGAAGATATCTGAAGGAAATGTATTTTGCCGTTTATAACCGATGGGGGCAAAAAGTATTTGAAACAACCGATATTAATATCGGCTGGGACGGCGCCTTTAACGGAACGCCCGTTACGCCGGACGTATACGGATATTATTTAACGGCGACTTGCCAACAGGGGGAAAAGTTCTTTAAGAAAGGGAATGTGACGGTGTTGAAATAGGGGCGTACTTTCGGTATGCAGCCGTCCGCTATGCGTAAAGTAGCGCCCTGGGAACGCTGATAAGCCGTTGATTGTTCCATCGTTCGCTGAAAGACTGCCGATTTTTAGAATCGTATATTAGATTTATCGTATGCCATTGGCTCATGACGCCGATATTGGTTTAAAACGCGGCAGTTGCCGATAAGCCATGACCTTCATTTTGTGGATATGCGAGTACCTGCAATGTATATATAGTTTTTGAAACTCATTATACTTCATCCTTTTCCAAATTCTGTAAATTCTAATTAAGGGTTATATAGGGACTTATTTAGGGCTTAAATAGGGGGCTTAATCTATGGCTCAAGTACGGCTCATCTATGGCTCAGGTACGGCTCATCTATGAATCAGGTACGGCTTATCTATGAATCAAGTACGGCTCAAGTAAGGGTGAAGGATTATCAGCGCGGCAAGAAGATGATTGTGTGGGCTATTGGGTGAAACCGGCGTTGTTGCAGGATTATCCCGGCATCAATGAATTGTTTTCGTAGCTGTTAGCTGTTAGCTACGAGGCCACTTATAGGATAATTTGTTTATTTTAGGATTGGCGGCTGTATAAAGGTCGCCCATTTTTTGTATTGCCGAATTCGTTCGACGGTACAAAAGGGACGCCCAATAAAATAGTAAAATAGCAAATAGTAAATCACTTTTGAGACTTTGCAATTATTTTTCTTTCTCTCTATAATACTCCCCAAAAATAGGACAGCGAGTTAAGGTGAAAAATGTATATTTTTATCATCTAAAATCTGTCTAAAATGGAAAAGAAAACGCGTCGTAAACACACTGCGGCTTTTAAAGCAAAAGTTGCCCTGGAAGCGCTTCGGGAACAAAAAACGCTGTCACAATTATCGCAGCAATACAGCCTGCACG
>JBBRMZ010000203.1:0-8421 GCA_038230555.1 Chitinophagales bacterium | reverse complement strand
TATTGTTTTTTTACGTTTAATCTTCAGCTTTTAAAAATTTGTTTCAAGTAACCATTAATTTTACGGTTAATTTCGCGGTTTTTTATTTCCACTTTCAAAAATATTATTATTTATGCGTTTTATGTTAAAGAATAGCTTAAAAATGAGATTGAAAATTATCGTCTTTTTCGTCTTCCTTTATACTGCGTCCTTTGCGCAAAAGAAGGCGCCTGACAATTGGTTCAACCTGGATCCAACTGAAAATAACGTCAACGGCGTCAGTACTGAAAAAGTTTACAAAACGCTTTTAAACGGTAAACACGGAATGCCGGTCATCGTTGCTGTAATAGACGGCGGGGTGGACGCTGAACATGAAGATTTGAAAAGCGTGATGTGGACCAACGCGCGAGAAATAGCGGGCAACAGCGTCGACGACGATAAAAACGGGTACATTGACGATATACACGGGTGGAATTTTTTAGGCGGCGCCGACGGCAGAAGCGTGAACCATGAAACGCTGGAAACCACGCGTTTATACAGCCGCTTGAAACCAAAATATGAAAACGCTGATTCTACCAAATTATCGGGTAAAGATAGAATGGAATATAGCCAGTATATCAGCGCGAAAAAAGAAATCCAGGCGAACGTAGAAGAATCTAAAACAGAATTGGCCCAGATGGAGGGAACTAAAGAAGTGATCCATAAATCATTAAACGCCTTACAAACAGCGCTGAACGGTCAAAGTTTAACGATGGAAAATGTAGCTAAACTTAAATCCGGGGGTAATCAGGATTTGGCTATCGCTCAAAAAATCGTCAACAGGATGTTTGATCAGGGCGAAACGCCCAAGAGCGTGGACGAGCTAAGAAAATACTTTGACGAACAACTACAGGAAGGGATCGATCACTTCGACACAAAAATTAAATACCAATATAATCCTGATTATCATATCCGGGAAGAGATCGTAAAAGACGACCCAAATAATTTTGACCAGCATTTTTACGGCAATAACGACGTCAAAGGGCCGGACGCCATGCACGGCACGCATGTGGCCGGCATCATCGGCGCAGCCCGGGATAACAATAAAGGAATTAAAGGAGTCGCCGACAACGTCCGTATTATGTCTGTTCGCGTAGTTCCGGACGGCGACGAGCGTGATAAGGACATCGCCAACGGTATTCGTTACGCGGTGGACAATGGCGCTTTGGTCATCAATATGAGTTTTGGAAAGGGTTTTTCGCAGAATAAAAACGCGGTCGATCAGGCGGTAAAATACGCCGCCGATCACGACGTCCTGCTGGTTCATGCCGCCGGAAACGACTCGAAGGATAATGACGATAAAAATAACCATAATTATCCCAACGCGCGATTTGAAAAACACGGCTGGTTTAGTCCTAAAAAAGCAAAGAACTGGATCGAGGTGGGCGCGCTGTCCTGGAAAAAAGGAGAAGAAGCGATCGCTCCTTTTTCCAATTACGGCGCAAAAGAAGTAGACGTTTTTTCGCCAGGCGTAGATATTCATTCTACGACGCCGGATAATACGTACAAAGATTTAAGCGGAACCAGTATGGCCAGCCCGGTGACGGCGGGCGTAGCGGCTTTGATCCGGTCGTATTTTCCGGAACTAACCGCAGTTCAGGTTAAGGCTTGTATTGAAAATTCCGTCGTAAAACATAATTACAAAGTAAAAAAGCCGGGTACTGAAGAATTAGTCGATTTTAGTCAGTTATGTAAAACCAGCGGGGTGGTCAACGCTTATGAAGCGGTGAAACTGGCGGCAACCATGAAAGGAAAAAGGAAAATTTCCGCCCCTAAAGCGTAACGGCTCGTTATCCGTTTAAGTGTTTTAATAATGGAATAGCCGGAAGTCGTCGAAAACTTCCGGCTATTTTTATATTCCTTTCAAATAGTTTTATAATTTTATGCCATGATGAAAGAAAAAACAATTGAATATACCCGCTATAATTTATGGGCCAACGAACGTATTATCTCTATGTTCCGCCCTTGCAAACCAGCGTTGTTGGAGAAGGAAATCATCAGTAGTTTTCCGTCCGTTCGTAAAACGATTTTTCATATTATAGGGGCCGAGGAGATTTGGCGGACGCGGCTTCAGGAAGTTTCCGCTCCCTTTCCAACAGACCATGCAGAATGGTCGATCGAAAATATTTTTGACCGGCTCATCGGATCTTCAAACGATTTTTCCGAATTTGTCAAAACGCAAACCGGCGATTTTTTTAAACGCCGGATCTATTTCAAAACAGCCTACGCCGGGGAAACGAGCAATCTCGCTTACGATATGATCCATCATTGCGTCAATCACTCCACCTATCATCGTGGACAATTGGTTACGATGGCGAGACAAATTGGTATGGAAAAAATACCGCCGCTTGATCAAATCTTTTATATCCGGGAACTGGAAAAAGCCAAAACCTGGTAATGACGGCGTAAAAAACGGTTATTAAGATTTTCTTAACAAATAAAACCGTTGATATAGATATTATTCGCGTAGATTTGCGCTATGAGCGACTTAGAGATTTCATTGACCGCTTGTTGTCGCTGTTGTTTACCCGGATTTCCGAAGGTATAGCGACCGCTTTTTTAATGATTTCATATCCTGATTCTATTTAAAAAGTAAAGATATTGCATAGCCTTTCGGACGTCGCCGGGAGGCTTTTCTATTTCTGCAGATTCAGTATGTTTTTAGCTAGTTATGCGTATCTAAAACCCAGTTAATTACTAAACCCGGCTTTTATAAATCAAATAATCCATGACCTTTGACCCCGCCCTGACGGAAAAAATAAAAACCTATTTACAAGTTGTTACCCCGGAAGCCGGACTGGCATGGATTGCCGGCGCATTTCCCGGAAAAGTAGTTTTTTCGACCAGTTTTGGCATGGAAGATCAGGCGCTTACTCATTTTATTCTCTCCAATCAGTTGCCCATTCGGATATTTACGCTGGATACGGGCAGGCAATTCCAGGAAACCTACTCGGTCTGGAATAAAACTATTCAAAAATATAACGCAACAATAAAAGCATATTTTCCGGCCTTGAACGCCGTAGAAGCGCTGCTCGCCGAAAAAGGTCCCAACAGTTTCTATGAGTCGGTCGAAAACAGAAAAGAATGCTGTCATATCCGGAAAGTGGAACCGCTGCAACGCGCGCTAAAAGACGCCGATATTTGGATAACCGGTATTCGTGCGGATCAATCTGCCAACCGATCTTCCCAAATGTCGCCGGTAGAATGGGACGCCGCACACCAGGTTGTCAAATATCATCCATTATTTCACTGGACCTGGCAACAGACTCGCGATTTTGTCCGTACAAATGGTATTCCTTATAATCCGCTGCATGATAAAGGGTTTTTGAGCGTCGGCTGTGCTCCCTGTACGCGGGCCATCCGCGAAGGGGAAGATTTCCGTTCAGGCAGGTGGTGGTGGGAAGACGCCTCTAAAAAAGAATGCGGATTGCACGAGACCGCGCCGTCAAGAGAAGAAGTTTTTTTTGAAGAGAAGTAAGGAGGCTGTCAGTTATTGATCTGTATTTGTAGATTAAACTTTTACACATAATTTCAATAATAAATTATATAAATAATTCATCATTCATCATTATCGACATGGCGGATCATACTTTAGATTACCTGGACGAATTAGAATCGGAGGCCATTCATATCATGCGTGAAGTCGCCGGGCAGTTTGACCGTCCGGCGCTGTTATTCTCAGGCGGCAAGGATTCCATTACCTTAGTCCGCTTAGGGGAGAAAGCGTTTCGCCCGGGTAAATTTCCTTTCCCTTTAGTGCATATCGATACCGGACATAATTTCCCGGAAGCGTTGAATTACCGCGATGACCTTGCTAAACGGATGGACGAAAAACTGATCGTGCGGTACGTGACGGACAGCATCAAAAAACATGGTTTGCAGGACTCAAAAGGGAAATTCCCTAGCCGGAACGCGCTCCAAACCTATAGTTTGCTGGATACGATCGAAGAATTTGAGTTTGACGCCTGTATCGGCGGCGCGCGACGCGACGAAGAAAAAGCGAGAGCCAAAGAACGCATCTTTTCCGTCCGCGATGAATTCGGACAGTGGAATCCTAAGCGTCAACGGCCTGAACTATGGAATATATACAACGGCAAAATTCTGAAAGGCGAAAATGTACGCGTTTTCCCCATTAGCAACTGGACAGAAATCGACGTCTGGAATTATATTAAAAGAGAAAAAATTGATCTGCCTTCTATCTACTTTTCCCACCCCCGGACCTGCGTGGTTTTAGAAAACGATCAGCTGATGGCCATGAACGAATTTATCCGCCTGGATTATTCCGACCAGATAGTCACCCGGAACGTCCGTTTCAGAACCGTTGGCGACATGACCTGCACGGCGGCCGTAGAAAGCAACGCCTCTACCCTCGACGAAATTATTGAAGAGATCATACACGCAAAAACCAGCGAGCGGGGCGCCACCCGGATCGACGACCGCATCTCGGAAGCCGCTATGGAAGACCGTAAAAAGAACGGCTACTTTTGAATAGTTGTGAATTATGAGTTATGAATTTTAGTTAGTTCATTATGAACAAATTGCGTAGATTAAAATCGGCGTTTAATTTCATTCAACTCCTTAAATCAATGAATTATAGTAATAATTCATCATTCATCATTTATCATTTTTTAAAGTGGATATATTAAGATTTATAACGGCGGGCAGCGTGGACGACGGAAAAAGTACGCTCATTGGAAGATTGCTTTTTGACAGTCAGTCCGTATCTTCCGACGTCCTCGAGGCCATCGAACGGCAAACCAAAAATATGGGCGAAGGGGAACTTGATCTCTCGCTACTGACAGACGGGCTGCGCGCAGAAAGAGAGCAGGGAGTTACCATCGACGTGGCGTATAAATATTTTACCACGCCCAAACGCAAATTTATCATTGCCGATACGCCCGGACATATTCAATACACCCGGAACATGGTCACAGGGGCTTCTAATGCCGATCTGGCCATTATCCTGATCGACGCGCGTCAGGGCGTGGTCGAACAAACACGCCGCCACGGTCTATTGGTTTCTTTACTTGGCGTTAGTCATATTGTGGTTTGTATTAACAAAATGGATTTGATTGGTTATAGCGAGGACGCTTTTCAGAAAATCGAAGCCGATTACCGGGCTTTCTTTGAAAAATATCCGGCTAAAGAACTGGCTTTTATTCCGGTCAGCGCTTTGCAGGGCGATAACGTCGTTGAGCCATCCCAAAAAATGGATTGGTACAAAGGGCCGGCGCTGTTGTCTTATTTGGAACAGGTGGAGATCGCCAACAGCCGCAACCTTGCCGACGCCCGTTTTCAGGTTCAATATGTAATCCGGCCTCAAAAAGAAGCTTATCACGATTACCGCGGATACGCGGGAAGGATCAACAGCGGCGTTTTTCGCAAAGGAGACCAAGTAACGGTATTACCTTCCGGGATAGCGTCTGAAATAACAATGATCGAATCCTCTTTACAGGAAGTCGACGAGGCTTTCTCGCCCATGTCTGTGGTCGTACATTTAAAAGACGATATCGACCTTAGCCGGGGCGATACCATTGCGCCGACCAGTAATTTACCGCTTATAGAAAAAGAGATGGATGCGACCATCTGCTGGATGGCCGACTACCCCGTTCAATTAGGCGCGCGGCTATTACTTCGGCAAAATAGCGCGCTCGTAAAATGCGCCGTAAAAGAAATTATTTCTGTGTTAAATATTCAAACCGGAGAAGAAGAACCCTCCCGGGAAGCGGTTCAACTCAACGATATAGTAAAAGTCAGAATTAAACTGGCGCATCCGCTGGTTTTCGATCCGTATCAAAAAAACCGTAGTATGGGGGCGTTTATTTTGGCCAATGAAAATTCAGGCGAAACCATAGCTGCCGGGATGATCGCGGGCGCCTAAAAATAGAGAGACGAATGTCCAGTCAAAATAATTCTTTGAACCAATTTTCAGTAGTGGGCGCCGGACCTGGCGATCCCGAACTGATCACTTTAAAAGGCGTAAAAGCGCTACAGGAAGCCGACGTTATTTTATACGACGCGCTTGCCAACGAGGCCCTGTTAGACCATGCCCGCCCGGAAGCGATGAAGCGTTTTGTAGGAAAAAGACGAGGCGCCTACGCATATTCTCAGGAAGAGATCAATGAAATGATCGCTGATTACGCCTTGACGGGCGCAAAAGTGGTACGGCTAAAAGGCGGCGATCCTTTTATATTTGGCAGGGGAATGGAAGAAATCCTGTATGCAAAATCCAGAGGAATAGAAACGGCTTATATACCAGGCGTTAGTAGCGCCGTCGCCGCGCCCGGCGTTTGCGGCATTCCGCTAACACACCGGGGCCTCAGCGAAAGTTTTTCAGTCGTTACCGCTACCAACGAGCGTCTCGAAATATCCAACGATCTAAAGTCCGCTCTATTAACAGGCGGAACCGTAGTCGTTTTGATGGGTTTGTCCAAACTGGAAGAAATTGTTCAGATCATTTTATCGATCCTTCCTGCCGATACGCCGACGGCTATCATTCAAAACGGTTCGTTACCAAGTCAAAAAATAGTGGCCGCAAAAACCCGCGATATCGTTGCGCTTGCAATGTCAGCGGTAATCGGCGCGCCGGCCATTATAATCGTCGGGGCGGTTGTTGGATTATGCGACGCTTATCAAAAGCAAACGCGGGAACAGAAGCACAACGTCGTATGAAGCCTTTTTGAAACTGAATTCTTAAATTATGGCAGAAACAAATATGCAGCCGCCTTTTTCTGGTATAGCGGCGGATCAATTAAAAGATATTACCGCTCGATTAAGCGGCGATCAGGCGCTTTGGCTGAGCGGTTATTTCTACGGTCTGCACGCCGCAAAACAACTTCCCGGCGTCGGCGGGGTTCTTCAGGCGTCCGTATCTGAGGTGCCTCTGACCATTTTGTACGGAAGTCAAACCGGAAATAGTAAATCGGTCGCTTATAAATTGGCGGAAAAAATTAAAGATAAAGGATTAACCGGAAAAGTAGTCGATATGAACGATTATCCTGTTAAAGACCTAAAGAATGAAAAGAATCTTCTAATCATTGTAAGCACCCAAGGCGAAGGCGATCCGCCCGTATCGGCGGAAGAATTTCGGGAATTTTTGTTAGGGCCCCGCGCTCCGAAATTCGCCGATCTAAAATATTCAGTACTGGCGCTCGGCGATAAGAGTTACCTGAATTTTTGTCAAACGGGGATAGAAATGGACGAACGTCTGCAAGCGCTGGGCGGAAAAGCCGTCGTTACCCGCGTAGATTGCGATGTGGATTTTCACGACGACGCTGACCGGTGGATGACGTCGATAGTAGATAAACTAACCGCTTCCGGATCGGCGAACGGAGCGCTTGCCGTTTCGCAGCCGTCTACTGGTTCAAACGGCTCCATAAATGCCGCGACTCTACAGTCTCCGGTCTTGTACGACCGAAAACGCCCGTTTGAAGCCGCCATTTTAGAAAAAATACAATTGAACGGTAAAGGCTCTATCAAAGAAACTTATCACATAGAACTGTCGCTTGAAAACTCCGGTTTAAAATATGAGCCGGGCGATTCCTTAGGGATTTTACCCTCTAACCCGGAACGCTTGGTTTACGAAGCGCTCCATCATTCAAAATTAGACGCTTCCACGGTTGTACACCAACAAACCTTGTTTGAAAACCTGGCACACCATTACGAATTAACCGTAGTTACGAGAGATGTTTTACAAAAACATAACGGATACGCCGAAAACGCAGAACTTTCTGCTTTGCTACTCGATCAGTCAAAACTTAAGGATTATTTATACGGAAGGGACGCCGTTGACATGCTCAAAGATTTCCCGGTTCAACATACCGCAGAAACTTTTTTAGATACTTTAAGAAAACTGCCGCCGCGGGTTTATTCCATCGCTTCCAGTCTAACCGCCTATCCCGACGAAGCGCATTTGACCGTTGCCGCAGTCCGTTATACGCATGGACGCTATAAAGAGGGAGCCGCCTCTACTCACCTTGCAGATCGTTTAAAAAAAGAAGATTTTGCTAAAGTATTTATAGAGCGGAACGAGTTCTTCAAACTCCCGGTTGATTCGGACGCGCCGGTGATTATGATCGGACCCGGAACGGGCGTGGCTCCGTTCCGGGCGTTTGTTCAGGATCGGGAAGCCAGAGGCGCAAAAGGAAAAAACTGGCTGTTTTTTGGTAATCCGAATTTTGCGACCGATTTTTTATATCAGACCGAATGGCTGCAATACCTGAAAAAAGGTTTGCTTAACCATTTGGACGTGGCCTTTTCGCGTGATACCCCGGAAAAAGTGTACGTACAGCATAAATTGCAGAAGCGCGCTAGGGAAGTTTTTGACTGGATAGAAAACGGCGCCTATATCTACGTTTGCGGCGATAAAAACAAAATGGCGTCTGACGTACAGAAAACGCTGAC
>JBBRMZ010000202.1:0-8430 GCA_038230555.1 Chitinophagales bacterium | reverse complement strand
TGGTAAATGATGAATGGTAAATGATGAATGGTAAATGATGAATGGTAAATGATGAATTATTTTCGGAAAACTTTTAAAACAATCCTGACCGCGGACTGCCGATTTATGTTGGCGGTTATTGAAAACGCGGTCAGGTATTAGCCATTTATTATTTATCGTCGCCGAAAAAGGCCAAGATCTTGTCGGCGAGTTCGAGGCCGATGTTTGCCTGGGCTTCTACGGTGGAGGCGCCGATGTGGGGCGTGATGGATATTTTTGGATGATTGAGTAATTCGGGGCGCGGGGTAGGTTCATTGTCAAAGGTATCAAGGCCGACGCCGCCGAGTTTTCCGCTGTTGAGGCCTTCCAGGACCGCGAGTTCGTCGATGACGCCGCCGCGGGAGCAGTTGATCAGGAAAGCGCCTTTTTTCATTTTAGCGATCTCGGCGGCGCCGATGATGGCCTTGCCGGTAGAAGGCACGTGCAGGGTAAGAAAATCGGAATATTTCAGGACGTCGTCCAGTTTATTGGTTTTTACGCGGACGGTTAGTTTCACGTTGTCGGTATCGTAGATCTTCATGCCGATCTCGGTTTCGTCGATCATTGGGTCAGATGCCAGGACTTTCATGCCCATCGCGAGCGCCATGCGGGCGACGTCTTTGCCGATACGTCCGAAGCCAATGATACCGAGGGTTTTGTCTTTCAACTGGACGCCTTCGGCATACGCAATTTTTAGTTTCTTGAAATCGCCGGTTCCCATTTCGCGGTTGGCGCGATGAAGAAAACGGGCAAGCGTGAACAAGTGGGCCATTGCCAGCTCTGCTACAGACTGCGAGGAAGCGGCAGGGGTGTTGATGATTTCAATTCCTTTGCTTTTTGCGTACTCGACGTCAATGTTGTCGAGGCCGACGCCGCCGCGGGCGATGACCTTAAGGTTGGGGCAGGCATCGATCAGCTCTTTGCGTACTTTAGTGGCGCTGCGGACGATGATGACGTCGTATTGGGGAAGTTGTTTAATGAGATCGGCCTGCGCGACGTGGTCGGTCACTACTTCATAACCGGCTTCTTCCAATAATAATTTGCCGTCGGCTTCGATGCCGTCGTTGACTAAAATTTTAACCATTGTAATCGGATGTAAAACAGTGATGAGTGATTAGATTGTAAAAGGTAAAAGGTGAATGGTAAAAGGTGAATGGTAAAAGGTGAATGGTAAAGGGTAAATGATGAATGGTAAATGGTGAATGGTAAATGGTGAATGATAAATGGTAAATGATGAATGGTAAATGATGAATGGTAAATGGTAAATGAGGAGTTTTTTCCCACAGATCTCGCAGATTTTAAATCCGCAGATTTCGGGAATTTTTGGAAACGGAGCAATGAGCGACGAGTTAATTTTTCAATCGACGGGCAGTTTAAGCGTTGCGTTATATCTGCCTACCAAGATTCAGGCAGACTGAATTAGTTTCAAAAAAAATATTTGATTTAAAAAAATACCGTTATTTTTGTATTCTGGTTTGAAGCGGTAAAATTAATTCAATTCCTGAAAGCGGCGGAAAAAAATACCGCCTTACCTTTTTAAAAACTTTCTTTTCCTCCCAAGCAGCGTTTTTGGCTTTTGCCGGCTCTTGTTATTGTTGGCTTTTCCCCCGGGCTATTCGCGCCATTCCAAATTCTACCGATTTAACTCTTTTAAGTTTAGCTCCCCGTTTGCCGGCTACTCTTAACCATTTAATAATCCTTTGTTGATGAAAAAATTTTGTTACCTATTTCTTCTGCTGTTTGCAGGCGCGTTTCACTTAACGGCCGTCGCTTTCCACCCGCTCAACGACTTGCACCCGACAAACGGGCCCGGATGTACCCCGCCCGCTCATCTGGCGGCCATTCCAGGAACCGATGGAATTTCCCTCTCATGGGATACGCTTGGGGCCCGTTCTTTTCTTTTGCAGTACAAATCGACGAGCGACTCCGCCTGGATTTCCGTTCCGGCGCACGGCGGGCTGCGCCTTCATCCGCTCAAACCCTGTACGGCTTACGCTTCCCGGGTCAAAAGTTATTGCGCTAACGGTGATTCCAGCGCTTTCAGCGAACCGATCACTTCTAAAACGCTGGGGTGCGTGGATACGCCGCTTTGTTATTATCCAATCCAATTTTCGTTTTCAGCGAACGATACCTCCGCTCAACTCAAATGGGCTTCCGTAGGTACGAGGGGCTACCAAATTCAATGGAAAGATCAGAGCGCTTCCGTCTGGAACGTCCTGAATGTAACCGGAAATACCTATTTGTTAAGGGGGTTGCAACGGTGCCGCTCTTACAATATTTTTGTTCAAGTCGTTTCCACCCCTCCGTGTCCACTACCTCCAATTTCAGTCACGACCTTCCAAACAACCGGCTGTACGGCGTGCGCCGCTCCGCGCGAAGTACAGGCAAAATTACTGGATTCGACGAATGTAACCGTTTACTGGGCTTCTTCGGATACGGGAAATTTTATAGTGAATTATCGGCCGGCGACGGATTCTTCGCCGTGGACGGCGGTAAAAACAACCGCTTTATCTTATACTTTGCATGGATTGCTAAAATGCTCAAAATACGTCGTTCGCGTAGATCGGGTTTGCGCAACCGGCGTCGCTCCGGCGACCGGTGCGAGCGTAGTTTTTGCGACGGGCGGGTGTCCGCAGCCTTGCTATGCTCCTTCAGGCCAATTTATCGGGTCGAACGACAGCGTTGCTAAATTAGCGTGGACCAGTACCCACGCGAAATCTTACCATCTTCGGTATCGCGCCGCCGGCGACGCTAACTTTACCCTTATTTCCTTAGATTCGACCAGCATCTATTTGCATGGATTGAAAAAATGTAGTTCCTATGAGTTTAGCGTGCAGGGCGTCTGCGCCGACGGCTCCGTTTCGGAATATGGCCCGACCGTTACTTTTAAAACCACCGGTTGCGTTACGTGCAATCCGCCGAGCCAGGTTCAGGCGAAATTATTAGATACGACCAATGTAAGCATTAGCTGGACTACGACAGATACGGGGACTTTTATCATTAACTATCGCTTAGCAACGGATTCTTCTTTTTGGACGGCGGTCAGAACGACGGCTACACATTATACAATCACCGGATTGCAGAAATGTAAAAAATATATTGTCCGCGTAGATCGCGCCTGCGCTAATCCTAATCCTTCAGCGACCGACGGGGCTATTGTTTTTGCGACGGGCGGATGTCCGCAGCCTTGTTACGCGCCCGCTGGATCCATTAAATATTTGGGCGATACGATCGTTCACGTGGTTTGGACGAGTACGGGCGCAAAATCTTATAACCTACATTACCGCATTGTCGGTACCGACCACTATACGACCGTACATTACGATTCTGCGGGCGCTTTGATCTATCTGACCGGATTGAGAAAATGTACTTCTTACGAGTTTAGCGTGCAGGGCGTTTGCGCCGACGGTTCGGTTTCTGAATATGGCGCGCCGTTCGCATTTAAAACGACTGGCTGTGTTACCTGCAATCCGCCGACCCAAGTACTGGCAAAATTGTTGGATACGACTAATGTAACAATTAGTTGGACGACTGCGGATACGGGAATTTTTGTCGTCAATTATCGCCTGGCGGTAGATTCTGCGACCTGGACGTCTGTCAAAACTACGGCAACGCATTATACGATTACAGGATTACAGAAATGCAAGAAGTATGTCGTCCGGGTAGATCGCGTTTGTACCGGCGCTATCAATGCCATCAGCGGCGAGTCGATCGTTTTTGCGACGGGCGGATGCCCGCCACCATGTTACGCGCCTGCGGGCTCTATCAAATACCTGGGCGATACGATCGTTCACGTGGTTTGGACAAATACGGGTGCAAAATCTTATAACCTGCGTTATCGCATTACCGGCACCGATCATTATACGACCGTTCGTTACGATTCTGCCGGCGCTTTAATCTATCTGACGGGGTTGAGAAAATGTACTTCTTACGAGTTCAGCGTGCAGGGCGTTTGCGGCGACGGTTCGGTTTCCGAATATGGGGCGACGTTTACGTTTAAAACGACGGGGTGCGTTCCTACTTGTGCCGCTCCGCGCGAGACGGCGGCAAAATTGCTGGATACGACCAATGTAGTTATTACATGGGCGACGACGGATACGGGAACGTTTGTCGTCAATTACCGTCTGGCGAACGATTCAGCCGTATGGACGTCCGTGAAAACCACCGCTACGCATTATACGCTCACGGGATTGCATAAATGTTCGAAATACGTCGTCCGCGTGGACCGGCTTTGCTCAACCGCCACTTCTCCGGCCGCCGGCGAAACCATCTCGTTTGCGACGGGAGGCTGCGCGCCACCGCCGCCTGTATGCGGCGCGCCCAGACAGGTTACGGCATATATAAACGTAGATACTACGGTTATTTTGGCCTGGGAGCCAACGGGAGCCTCTTCATATATTATTCAATATGCGGTAGCCGAGAATACGCTGGCTTACAAAAGCATTCCTACGACGGCCAATAAATACATTATTACCGGGCTGGCGCCTTGCACGAAATATTACGCGCGCGTCAGAGCGGTTTGTCCGGGCGCGGATACCGCATACGCCGTCCTTGTTAGTTTTACGACCGGACATTGCGCGACGACTTGTAATCCGCCGATGTACCTGGAAGCCAATCCGTTCAAAGATTCAGTCTGGATCAGTTGGGGCAGCCTGGCGTCTTCGCCGAATTATGTGAAATATCCGGCAGTTGTGGAGATTAAAAAAGCGGCAGATACGACTGGGGCAGTAACCGACTCTACCGTTTTGACCGGCGAGCGACTGCTCTTAAAAATAAAGCCTTGCATCGACTACCTGGTACGGGTTAAAACCGTCTGCTCAAACGGCGGTTTCAGCGCGTGGACGGAATGGAGAAAGTTCAGAACTGCTGGGGTCTGCTTTGCGCCTGGCGAGACTCCTACGGCAGCGGCGGTTGCGAAAGTCTATAATTTGTTCCCGAACCCGGGAACCGACCAGGCGCAGGTCAGCTACGGGCTGTCTCAACCTTCGGACGTGCGGTTTGAAGTGATGAATTTCCAGGGTCAGGCGGTCCGGGTCGTACCGGTCGGCAGACAGGATGCGGGCGATTATATTCAGGCGCTGAACAACCTGGGCGATATTCCTCCGGGTATTTATTTCATTAATCTAAGAGTTAACAACAGCGTGATCTCTTCCGTCAAATGGATGAGGAGCGAGTAATCCCATGATTTCAGCTATCAGCTATCAGCTATCAGCCGATTGAACTGATTTATTGACCGGCAGTTGCGTATTTAGATTTATGACAGCGTTTTTTAACGTTTAGAACAGTTAGCGGAAAGCGGATAAACCAGCAGGGTTTATCCGCTTTTTTTATGCGCTGATTTACCTGACTACGTCCGTCAAAAGCTGTAACTAAAGTAGAAGTAGGGTTAATGCAAATAATGGGTTAAAAAGCAGCAGTATCAGATAAACACCGACCTACCTTTTGTGCATATCCAACGATAAACCATTTTGAATACATCGTTTGTGAGGGGCCTTTTAGTTTGACCTTTCCCAGATTGAATACTATCTGAGGTGATGGTCAGCTGTGATTCATATATGAATCAGATACGGCTTGTGTACGGCTTATGTACGGCTTATGTATGACTCAAGGGGTGACGGATAACGGCGCTTATAAAGGATAAACGGACGTCGGAGCCGGGATTCAAGATATGAAAGGAAATGCGCGTCTGTCATATTCACTTCCGGTTTTTGGGTACATTGTCCCGGCGTTCTTTTGGATTTTTTCAACCCATTATTCGCATTGTTAATTATCAATTGCACCTATTTCCAGAATATTCTCTGAGCCAGGGGTGATAAAGTAAATTGGTAGGCGGGGTTTGAAAGTTGGAGCGAATTTTTTTGGGTAAAGAACGGTCGGTACGTTGGGTCAGGCATCCGTAAAAGGATATATTTGCGGTTTGGTTAATAAAAAAAGGGGTATGCTGACTGGAGAATTGAAAGGGAAGATCAATCGGGTGTGGGAGGCGTTCTGGATGGGCGGATTGGCTAATCCGCTGACGGTGATCGAACAAATGACGTATTTGTTGTTTATCCGGCGCCTGGACGAGTTGCAGGTGCAGAAGGAATTGCAGGCGAGTTTTACGGATGCAGCCATCCGCGATCCGGGTCTACACGGAGGAGGAGTACGGGTTGCGCTGGAGCCGGTTCAAGGACGCGGATCCGGAGATCATGTATTCGACGTTTACGAAGGACAAGGGCGTGTTTGATTTTCTGCGGCAGGTGGGGAGCCGTTCGGCGGCGTTCAGCCGATTTATGAAGGGGGCAACGTTTATGATACCGACGCCGCGGCTGCTGGCGCAGGTAGTGGAGATGATCAACAACATCGACATGACGGACCGCGACACGAAGGGGGACGTGTATGAATATTTGCTGAGCAAGATCGCGTCGGCGGGGCAAAACGGGCAGTTCCGGACGCCGCGCCATATTATACGGATGATGGAGGAAATGGCGCAGCCGACCATGGAGGACGTCATCTGCGACCCCAGCGCGGGCACCTGCGGCTTTCTGATGGCGGCGGGGGAATATCTGCGGGAACATTATCCGGCGGAACTGCACGGCGAAAAAGCGAGGAAGCGGTTTCAGGAGGAGACGTTTATGGGCATGGAATTCGACCCAACGATGATCCGGATCGGGGCGATGAACCTGATTCTGCACGGCATCGAAAATCCAAGGCTCCTTGACGTTGACGCGCTGAGCGAGGCCAACGGGTCGTTTTCGGAGCAGGCGACGCTTGCATTGGCGAATCCGCCGTTCAAAGGAACTCTGGACCGCGAGGCGGTGGACGGCAGGCTGCTGAGCGTGGTGGATTCCAAAAAAACGGAGCTGCTGTTTCTGGCGTTGATCCTGAAGGGGTTGAAAACGGGGGGACGGGCGGCGGTGATCGTGCCGGACGGGGTGTTGTTCGGAAGCAGCAACGCGCACGCGCAGATACGCAGGGAACTGATCGACCGGCAAAGACTACAGGCGGTGATCTCCATGCCGGGGGGCGTCTTTAAGCCGTACGCGGGGGTGAGCACGGCGGTTTTGTTATTTACGAAAACCGACAGCGGGGGGACGGACCGGGTCTGGTTCTACGATATGCAGGCGGACGGCTTTAGTCTGGACGACAAGCGCCAGCCGACAGAACGCAACGATATTGAGGATATAGTGGCGCGGTTCAAGGCGCCCGACGGGGAGGCGGCGCGTTTGCGGACGGATAAGAGTTTCTTTGTTCCGGTCAAGGAGATCCGGGATAATAAATACGACCTGAGCATTAACCGTTATAAGGAGGCGGTTCATGAGGAGAAAACTTATCTGAAGCCTATTGAGATCATCGCGGAGATTGAGGCATTGGACGCGGAACGGGCATTATTGATGAACGAGTTAAAAGATTTGTTGGTATGAGGTGGGAAATGGTGAGATTAAGGGAAGTTTGTGAAATTGTGGGCGGGACCACTCCTGATACAAATAAAATTGAATATTGGAATGGCAATAATATATGGCTAAGTCCGATTGATCTGCCAGAAATTGGGGCGATATCAAAAGTTAATAATTCGTATAGAAAAATTACAGACTTAGGCGTAAAAGAAAGTGGTTTAAAAATTCTTCCTATAGGCTCATTGGTGTTTTCGTCCAGAGCGAGTATAGGAAAAATAGGTATAGTAGAAAAACCCCTTTATACAAATCAGGGATTTACAAATTTTATTCCAAATGGAAAATTAAACGTGAAATTTTTAGCCTATGCTTTAAAAGTCAATTTACAGAAAATTGAAAAACTTGGCAATTCCACTACTTTTAAAGAAGTAAGCAGAAGCGCGCTAAAAGATTTTCAAATCCCTTTACCTCCCCTGCCGGTTCAGCAGAAAATAGCGGCTATTTTGGATAAGGCGGACGCGTTGCGGCGGGCGGATGCGGCGTTGTTGAAGCAATACGAGGCGTTGGGACAGGCTATTTTTATGGAGATGTTTGGGAGCAATAACTCTACTCAATTTCTTAAAGGTCGAGATGTTTTAAAAGTGCTTGGTGGAGCTGCATTTAAAAGTACTGATTATTGTGACGACGGTATCCCATTAATCAGGATAGGAACGATAAACAAAGGGTATTTTGATAAAAATCAGTTAGTGTACTTACCATCTGGATTTGAAGCTGCTTATTCCAAATATATTGTAAAACCAAATGATTTATTAATTACACTTACAGGGACAATAGGAAAAGATGACTATGGGAATATTTTTAGATTATCTAATAATTATTCCAAAGCATTTTTGAATCAATGAGGTACTCCCCATTCTTAGGACAAATTTTAACTAAAATTAAGGTGGAGTCAATGTGATTTAAAGATACGATAAATTATGTATTATGTTGATCAAAAACTTCTTTGGGCGTTTTCCAGTTGAGCGACTGATGCTTGCGT
>JBBRMZ010000201.1:0-8446 GCA_038230555.1 Chitinophagales bacterium | reverse complement strand
CGTTATAAAACGATCACCGCCGCCAATAAAATGGACGAAGGTTTTATGAACAATATCCGCGCGCACGTGCAGGCAGGCAATATTGGCGCGGCAAGGGCTTTATGCCAGAATAACAATTCCCCGGTAGCGCGGATGGTGGAAAAAGGTTTGCTGCGAATCGGTAAACCCCTGGACGATATCGAACACGCCATCGAAAACGTCGGCAAACTGGAGATCTTTAACCTGGAGAAAAATATTAACGTACTGGCCATCATTGCCGGTATAGCTCCGATGTTTGGGTTTTTGGGAACCATTGCGGGGATGATCCAAACATTTCAATCTTTAAGTACCGCCAATAATTTAAGTATCGGCGTTATTTCGGGCGGTATCTACGTTAAAATGTTTACCTCCGCCGCAGGTCTGATCGTGGGTATTTTTGCTTTTGTGGCATATAATTATTTGAACTCTATGATCGACCGCGTCGTTAATAAAATGGAGCACAGCACGTTCGATTTTATCGACCTGTTGCAGGAACCGGCAAATTAAGTAATGATAAATGATGAATTAATAATTATCATTTAGAAGATAAAAAGACAATATCAATGGCGCTTAGAGCGAGAAAAAAGAGAATAGCCGAAGTAAATCTGTCCTCGATGACGGATATTATTTTTATGCTGCTGATATTTTTTATGTTGACGTCCACGTTGGTCAAGTTTTTGCCGTTCCAGTTGCCAAAATCGGAAAGCCGCACGACGGGAACCATCAAAACGACGATCAACATACAGAAAAACGGAGAAATTGCGGTCAACGATCAAAAAGCGACTTTCAATAACCTGGAAGCGGTATTGAGGAACGAAGTGGCGCGTTCGTCCGACCGGAAAAATCCGGTTATTACTATTGCCGCAGAAGTAGGGGTCACTTACGACCAGGTGACTAAAGCGATGGCCGTTGCCAATCGCTTGAAAGCGACGGTGCGGATCGCTACAGAGCCGCACGATTAAGTAAATAAAGGAGTTATTTTTTGGAGGTTTGTTTTAATAACTTTTAATTTATAACTCATCACTTATAACTATTGAAATGGGATTAAGAGGTAAGAAAGAAATTAGCGGAGAGTTGGGGATGTCTTCCATGACGGACATTATCTTTATCCTGCTCATGTTTTTTATGATGATCTCGACGCTCGTGCATCCGAGCGCGTTGAACCTTGCGCTGCCCGGAAGTCCGAAAACGTCGGTAAAACCTATTTCTAAAGACAGGCTGGACGATATAGCCGTTACCGCTAGCGGCGCTTATTTATTCAACGGAAAAACAACCGCGCTAAGCATTATAAAAACGAACATTCAAAAAGCCAAGATCAGGAAGCCGACCTATTCCGTTATGGTTTCGCCGGACGCCAAAGCGCCGGTCGAAAATGTGGTCGCCATATTGGATATGACGCAGCAATTAAATATCAGCGCCATTCTAGCCGCCGACGCCAATTAAATTTAGATAATTACTTAGTTGCATGGGGGATAATTCATCATTCATCATTCATTATTAAAGAAAATGTCTGTAGCGGATTTAAAGAAAATAGAGGAGGAAAACAACCGGAAAGGGATGCTTTTCAGTTTGTCGCTGCATACGCTGTTGTTCCTGGCGTTGTTTTTAGTGCCGATCATGCCTAAACCCATTCCGCCGCCGGTCGCGCAGATCCAGGTAGAGCTGCCTAAAGACTTGACGGGTGGAGGCCCGGCTTTGGGCTTGCCGGACGAGGGAAAAGGCGACCGCCCGTCGCCCGGGAAACCTGACCCGACGGTAGGCAGCCCGACGCCGAAGGAAGAACCTAAACCTGAAAAAATAACGCCGGAACCGGCTCATCCGAAGCCGGTCTTTACAAAGCCCGCCCCTGCACCTGTACCTCAAAAACCGGTGCAAACAACCGAAGACCCAAACGCAGAAGCCATCAGAAGGCAGGCGGCGGATGCTAAAAAAAAGCAGGAAGAAGATAAATTCCGTCAGCAGGAAGCCAATCGTCAGAAACAGGCGCAGGAACAGGAGGCCGCCGATAACGCCCGTAAACAGGCGGAGGCAAACTCTAAGTTTGGAAACCGGTTTGGCAATAAACCCGGAACCAGCGGCGGCGGTGGAAACGGCACCGGCCGCGGAAATACCGGAAAACCCGGCAATCAGGGAACGCAGGACGGAGATCCCAATTCCAGCGTATTATCCGGTCTTGGAAAAGGCGCGGGTATTATAAACGGATTTGGCGGTCGCGGCGTTAAAAGCGCTTCCAAGCTGCACGACGATTCGCAAAAATCGGGTAGGGTGGTAGTCTATGTTTGTATCGATAGCGACGGCAATGTGACCAGCGCAAAATTTAAAGCGCAAGGATCGACTACTACCGACGAAGAGCTGACCGCAAAAGCGGAATCCAACGCGCGGTCCTATCGTTTTCAGCCGGGTAGCGCGGAAACCCAGTGCGGAACGATCACGTATAATTTTATTGTTAAATAATACACCGGAAAATTTTTGCAAGCAAAGCGTCCCCGCCTTAGGTGCTTACGACGTTTTTGGTCCTTCTTTTGATAGACCAAAAACGTCGTTGTTTATGTCAGGATTAAAAACTTTCCTGAATTCTAAAAATTCAGCCTACTTTTGCAACGATTTTCTAACGTAGCGATTTTTGCCTGTATCATTTCTAGCGAATCCGTCGTTAAAATCAGACCTTCTTTAAATTATTGAAATCAAAACGTTCGGCTTTTCTGGACGTTCTTACCTTGAATCGTATATCACCCGCTGGTTTTCTAATTCCAAAAAGGAGGAAGAAAACGAACTGTCAGCCCGCTAATCATTTAAAGAATGTCGAAAAATTTAGTTATTGTCGAGTCGCCTGCCAAAGCCAAAACAATTGAAAAGATCCTGGGCGCTGATTTTACCGTTAAATCGAGCATGGGCCACGTGCGCGATCTGGAGAAAGGCGACCTGGGCATAGATATACAAAATAATTTTAAGCCTTCCTATATCGTCACGCCCGATAAAGCGAAAATCGTTAAAGAACTTAAAGAACAGGCTAAGAAACACAGCGAAGTCTGGCTGGCAACGGATGAGGACCGCGAAGGGGAAGCCATCTCCTGGCACCTTTGCAAAGTGCTGGGACTGGACGAGCGGATCACCAAGCGGATTGTTTTTCGCGAGATCACCAAACCCGCCATCCTTAAAGCCGTTCAAAATCCGCGCACCATCGACTTGGCGCTGGTCGACGCGCAACAAGCCCGGCGGGTGCTGGATCGCCTGGTGGGTTACGAACTTTCGGAACTGTTGTGGAGAAAAATAAAAGGCGGACTATCCGCAGGCAGGGTTCAATCGGTGGCCGTTAAGCTGGTCGTCGAACGCGAGCGCGAAATACAGGGTTTTCAGACCAAACCGTTCTTTCGTATTGAAGCCCAATTCGCCGTTCCGAACGGCGCGCGCGTCGTTACGCTGCACGCGGCTTCCCCTGAAAAATTTGACGAACAGGGAGCGGCGGAGGATTTTCTGAAGCGATGTATCGGCGCTAATTATACTATTGATAAGATAGAGGTAAAACCGTTCAAAAGAAAACCCACCGCGCCTTTTACGACGTCCACGCTTCAACAGGAAGCGAGCCGGAAACTGGGCTTTTCGGTTAACCGCACCATGCAAAATGCGCAGCGTTTATACGAGCAGGGCCATATTACGTATATGCGGACCGACTCCACCAACCTGAGCGAACTGGCCATCGCAGACATTGCCGCAGAAATAGAAAAAAGCTACGGTAAAAATTACGTACAGACCCGCCGGTACAAAACGGGCAAAGAGTCTGCGCAGGAAGCACACGAAGCTATCCGGCCCACTTATATAGAACGACGCATCGCTTCCGAGCAGCGCGACGAGCAGCGTTTGTACGAACTGATCTGGAAACGCGCCATCGCCTCGCAAATGGCGGACGCGGAACTGGAAAGAACGGTTGTGGATATTAATATTTCTACTTTTAACTCCGCGTCGCAGATTAACAAATCCGTGACCGGGAAACGAACCGCGCCGTTGGTCGCCGAAGGCGAAGCGTTGAAGTTTGACGGTTTCCTGAAAGTATACTTGGAATCGCGCGACGAAGAGGACGAAGACGCCAAGGGCATCCTGCCGCCGCTGAGCGTTGGGCAGGTATTGGACTTTTCGGAGATGACTGCAACGGAACGATTTACCCGTCCACCCGCGCGGTTTACAGAGGCGAGCCTGGTCAAACAATTGGAAGAACAGGGCATAGGCCGGCCTTCCACCTACGCGCCGACCATTACAAAGATCATGGAAGAAAACCGGGGCTATGTGATCAAAGATACCCGCGACGGCGTCCAACGAACGTTTGTGGTTCTGAAACTGGATAAGAAAGGCGCTATAAAAAAAGAAACTTCGTCCGAAATCACCGGCGCTGCAAAAAATCATTTATTCCCGACCGATATGGGAATGCTGGTGGTGGACTTCTTGGACAAACATTTCGAGCAGATCATGAATTACGGGTTTACCGCCGGGGTGGAGAACCAACTGGACGACATTGCCGACGGCAAAAGAAACTGGGCGGAAATGATGGGGAAATTCTATTTCCCTTTTCACGAGGACGTGGAGAAAACCAGGGCTGAAGCTGAAAGGGCGTCCGGCGAACGGATCCTGGGCGTCGATCCGGTTTCAGGCAGGACGGTATTGGTGCGGATGGCAAAATTTGGGCCCGTCGCTCAAATTGGCGCGGCGGGCGAACTGGAGGAAAGCGATAAACCGCAGTACGCCAACCTAAAACCCGGGCAATCCCTGGAGACCATTGAATTGGCGCAGGCGCTCAAGTTATTTGATCTGCCCCGTTCGCTCGGCGAACACGCGGGACAGGAGGTTACGGTCGGAATTGGCCGGTTCGGGCCTTACGTCAAATTTGGAGATACGTTTGTTTCCATTCCCAAAGGGGAAGATCCGTTGAGCATTCCGCTTGATAGAGCCGTGGAATTGTGGGAGGCAAAAATGAAAGCGGAAGCGCCCGTCTTCACCTACCAGGAAAAACCGATCACGAAAGGTTCGGGCAGATTTGGGCCGTTTATTAAGTGGAACGATATGTATATTAACGTTCCAAAAAAATACGACCTCGAAACGCTGACCCTCGACCAGGCCGCCGAACTCATAGACGCTAAATCGGTCAAAGAATCGCAAAGATATATCCACCAGTGGGACGCTGAAAAAATCCTCGTGGAGAACGGGCGCTGGGGTCCGTTCATTCGGTTCAACAAGAAAAATATGATCCAGTTGAAACAGGAAGGCAAGAAACTCACGGCGGAAGAGGCTGCCACGCTTACATTAGACCAGGTGAAGAAAATCATTGAAGCGGAAATACCGGACGCATTCAAAAAGAAAACGGCGGCTCCTAAAACGGCAGTAGCTAAAAGCGCTACCGCTAAAACTGCCGCTCCTAAAGCTGCGGCGGGTAAAGCGCCCGCTTCTAAGTTCAAGAAATAGAAGGCAAACTTATCACGAAAAACCAACGCGATATGCTGAAGATCGGGATCATCGTAGAAGGGAAAAACCCGCCGGATACGCGCGTTCCGCTGACGCCCCGTCAGGCTTCGTTCATACAGCGCAATTTTCCGGTTCAGATTACCGTGCAGCCTTCCGGTTTCCGAAGTTTCAAAGACGACGAATACAGAGAAGAAGGCGTGGCTGTATCTGAAAATATTGACGATTGCGATATGTTGCTGGGCGTCAAAGAAGTTCCCGTCGGGGAAATGAGACCGGGAAAGACCTACTTTTTTTTCTCCCACACCATGAAAAAGCAACGCCACAACCGGAAATTGCTGCAAGCTATCCTGGAAAAGAAAATTACTCTGGTCGATTATGAAGCGCTGACGGACGCCGCAGGAAACCGGCTCATTGCTTTTGGCCGGTACGCCGGCATGGTGGGCGCGCACAACGGGATGATAGCCTACGGGTTGCGAACTGGCGAGTTTTCATTGCCCCGTATGAAGGATCTTTCCGATTATAGCAAGGCCCGCGAACTGTACGCACAAATAAAATTGCCGCCTATGAAGATTGCAGTTACCGGTACGGGCAGGGTAGCCGTCGGCGCCGTGGCCGTGCTGCGCGATTTTAAGATCCGACAGGTCGGCAATAACGATTACCTGCATGAAATGTTTGACGAACCGGTTTTTACGCAACTCCGCCCCGCGGAATACGTAGAGCGCATCGACGGCAAGCCTTTCATTAAAGCCGATTTTTATGCGCACCCGGAGAGATATAAAAGCGTTTTCGCGCCTTACTACGCCAAAACCGATCTGCTGATCAACGGCATTTATTACAACAAAGAAGCGCCCGCCTTTTTTACCCGCGAAGAAATGCTCCTGGAAAACTTCAGGATCAAGACCATATCCGACATATCCTGCGACGTCGTTCCGCTCTCTTCTATTCCCGCTACCTTACGCGCGAGCGCTATCGACGACCCTTTTTTTGGTTACGATCCGGTTACTGGCCAGGAATGCGCCCCTTTCCAGCCGAAATCTGTCGATATGACCACGATCGATAACCTGCCCAACGAACTTCCCCGCGACGCCTCGGAGTTTTTTAGCGAGCAATTCATCGTCAATATTCTGCCGGAACTGTTGCAGGGCGAAGAAAGCCTGGTCTTGGAACGGGCGACCATCGCTAAAAATGGCGCGCTGACGCAACGGTTTGAGTATTTGAAGGATTTTGTGGTGGGGGAATTGAGAATGTAGCTATATAGGTTTTTGACTATGCAGTTCTAATAATTTTATTACTTCCAAATTAAAACCAGATTGTATATTAGCAATGTATTTGAGCTCTTCCTTTTTTTTAGGAGAATCCGCATAAGAGCATATTATTAATTCTTTTGTTAAGTGCTGGAACTTATAGATTAACATTTTTACTTTAAACTGCGCGCTAATGATTCTCCATGCAAATTCATTATAGGTAGGTAAAGTAATATCCTCAAAAAAAACGCTCGCTTCTTGAATTTCTTCTAAAATCTCATTGAAAGATACTTCCTCATTTAACATAATTTTATTTAAAATCATTCGACAAATTGGATGTTTTATCATATCTATAATTTCGATAAGAGATTCGATAAAAGTATTTTTTAAATGTCCATGAGTATCAAGATTATAAAAAATTTTAAGAAGACAATTTGTAAATATCTCTTCAGTAAAATGCTTCTCTTTTAGCCCAATTTGTTCTAATTCATCTTTAATATCCTTCTTAATGATATTACTATCATTTTTATGTATTTGATAAAAAAACTTTCCATGTTCTTCTATATATCTGCTATAAACTCCATTTATAATTTTTTCAATTTCATTACTATCAAATGTTTGGTTTTCATACTTACTAACAACAAATTTTAAAATTCTAATTTTAAATATCCCTATTCTATTAGCTCGACAGGCAAGATAGAAAATAAAATTATTTCTATTTCCGTCTTCAAATTTAATATTATCTTCTTCTAGCTGAAGTAAGATAGATTTTAATTTCAAATTGTCAGTTTCTTCAGTCATTTTTAACATTAAATTGGGGTCAATAGTGGACTTGTCAAAGCAATTTATAGTTTTTTTAATATAAATATCTGGATCAAAAGATAAAAAGCATAATCTACAAATATCAATTGTACTTGTATCAAACTCAAATTCAATATTAGGAATAGATAAATTATAATATTTAGTCAATAAAACATAAGTTTCTTTATGATCTTTAGGTTCACAGTTTACTTTAACTAAAACTTTAATTCCTTTGCCACTTGGGCTGATAAACGTTGCAGCGGTAAAATCTAATTTTGCTATAAGATTACGAAGGTTTTTGGCATACTCATCACTTGGTAATTTGTCAATATCAAGAACTATATATCCGCTATAACTTTTTAAATTAATCTTATTACGAATATTAAATATGCCGCTAAAAGTTACTGCGGGTAAATATTTTTTGCTAATTTCATATTTAGTTTTATCTTTTTCACTCCTCAATTCATTTATTAATCTTGAGTATTCTCCATTCCTAATACTTTCAAGTATTTCTTTGATCGTAATTTCTTTAGAAGGTTCCTTAACAAATGCCTTTTTAAAAAAAGAAATTTTAGTATTCATATGTCATCAGTTAATAATTGAAACACGGGAATATTTTCAACTAATATTAGACTTTCCTGACTAAATTCATGTTCACTATATTTACCATTTATAGCATCGTACCATAAACATCTGATATTAATTTCAGAAATTATCCTCTTCCTTTTGCCAGATGCTTTATTATAAGACGGAAGCGATTCTTTAAATTTACTAATGCCGCTTACAATCATTGAGGTACTCCCCATTCTTAGGACAAATTTTAACTAAAATTAAGGTGGAGTCAATGTGATTTAAAGATACGATAAATTATGTATTATGTTGATCAAAAACTTCTTTGGGCGTTTTCCAGTTGAGCGACTGATGCTTGCGTT
>JBBRMZ010000200.1:0-8589 GCA_038230555.1 Chitinophagales bacterium | reverse complement strand
GAGAGGGGGCGGTTTAGGTTTTTCTCAAAAAACCTAAACCGATTTTAAGGGGTTTTTGGCTTCGCCTGCTATGTTAATCGCAAATAGTTATAATTTGAATTAAAGGGTCTTGAATGATTTTGTCGAGAGATGAATTAAGACGGTTTTACGGAGGCGTCCAGGGCGCGATCTTCAAAAGAACCCATGGCTGAATATTTATTGATGCGGGCGGCGATCAGGTCGTCGGCGCTCAAAGGGGTCAGTTCGGCCAGGGCTTTTTTAATATGTTTCTTCAGGATGGCCGCCATTTCTTCGGGGGCTGTATGCGCGCCGCCCAGGGGTTCTTTAATAATGCCGTCGATGAGGCCGAATCCGTACATGTGTTCGGCGGTCAGTTTCAGGGCTTCGGCGGCCTGGGCTTTGAAATCCCAGCTATGCCAGAGGATCGACGAACAGGATTCAGGAGAGATGACCGAATACCAGGTATTTTCGAGCATATAAACGCGGTCGCCTAACCCTATTCCGATAGCGCCGCCGGAAGCGCCTTCGCCGATGACGATGCAAATGATCGGAACGCGCAACTGCGCCATTTCAAAGAGGTTGCGGGCAATGGCTTCGGCCTGCCCCCGTTCTTCTCCTTCGACCCCCGGGTTGGCGCCGGGGGTGTCGATGAGCGTAACGACGGGGAAGCCGAATCGCTCGGCCAGTTTCATGAGCCTAAGCGCTTTGCGATAGCCTTCCGGGTTGGCCATACCGAAATTCCGGTATTGCCGCATTTTGGTGTTGCTGCCTTTTTGGTGTCCGATGACGACGACGGTTTGGCCGCCGAGATCGGCGATTCCTCCGATGATGGCCTTATCGTCGGCGAAATTACGATCGCCGTGGAGTTCGATGAATTTTTTGCTCATTTGGCGAACGTAGTAGAGCATATAGGGTCGTTCGGGGTGTCGGCTAAGCTGGACTTTTTCCCAACCGGACAGATTTTCGTATATTTCGCGGAGTTTGGTCTTGATCTTTCCTTCCAGTTCGACAATGGAGGGGGCTACGTCGAGGTCGCCTACGGCTTCGATCTCTTTGAGTTTTTCCAACTGTTCGTACAGGGTTTCCAGAGGTTTTTCAAATTCTAAAAAAATCATGTCGGGGAATGATGGATGATGAATGTTTTTTTAATGGTAAATGGTAAATGATGTAATATTATCTTTCAGAAGGCCCGGGCTAACTTGGTTTTCAAGAAAACGGAAACAAATTTAGTTAAAAATCAAGATTTATTGTAGAGAAGCGGATTAAATACGCTTTTATTTAAATGATCACAATTTTATTTTAGCGCGGAGGGCAGTAAAGAAGTAAAATGAAACGGGGGTGGGGACTTTGCGTACATCTTTTATATCACCGGAGGCGACAGCCGCCGCTTACTGCCGCTTTCCATGTCTTCTATTTCGTTTTATTGAACCATAGAGACGGAAAAGCTAAGGTTGTTAAAATACGTTAAGCAGATGGAAATTTTGTCGAATCTGCGTAATTTGCAGAATGAAGTTGTTTTAAAAATAGAAGACATGCCAATACATTATAATTTGGAAACGGACGTCCGCTATCAGCAAGGAACGGTTAGAGGTATCGAAATCGGAGAAGAAAAGGGAATCGAAAAGGGAATCGAAATCGGGGAAGAAAAAGCGCGTCAAGAGGAAAAGCGACTTTTCGTCGGGAATCTGCTGCGCGAAACAGATTTTTCAGATGAAGAAATTGCCCGGATCGCCGGCGTGACAGTAAAATTTGTGGAACAGGCACGGCGGGACCTGATCGCCGAATGAAATGAAGTTTGATCGCCTGTTTTTACGTGCAGGGGGCAGCGAAAAATCTCCGGATTCATGCTAAGTACAGCTTCCGAACAAGCCTATTAATTTGAGGTCTTATAATTTCTCCAGGATAAATTTAGTCATTTTTGTATAGAGTTGAGCGCGGGTGTTTCCGCCGGCAATACTGTGGTTGCGGTTGGGATAATAAGCGCTGTCGAATTGCTTATTGGCGGCGACGAGGGCGTTGATCATTTCGGCGGAATTTTGAAAATGGACGTTATCGTCGGCAAGTCCGTGGACGATTAGGAAGTTTCCTTTCAGCAGGCCGGCGAAATTGACGGGGGAATTGTCGGCGTAGCCGGTTGGGTTTTCTTTTTCGGTTTGCATATACCGCTCGGTGTAAATGCTGTCGTACCATTTCCAGTTGGTCACGGGGGCGACGGCGATGGCGGTTTTGAACACGTCGGCGCCTTTGAGGATGCAGAGGGAAGACATATAGCCGCCGTAGCTCCAGCCGAAAATACCGATGCGGGCGGGATCCACATAAGCCTGCCGGCCCAGATATTTGGCCGCTTCGATTTGGTCGACGGTTTCGTACTTGCCCAGTTCCTTATAGGTGATTTTTTTGAAGGCTTCTCCCCTACCGCCTGTGCCGCGTCCGTCGACGCAAGCGACGATATAGCCGGATTGGGCGAGCGACTGGAACCACCAGTAATTTTGTCCGCCCCAGCTATTGATGGCGGTCTGGCTACCTGGTCCACTGTACTGGTACATAAAAACCGGATATTTTTTGGTCGAATCAAAATTAAGGGGTTTCAACATCCAGCCGTTGAGCGCTATGTTTTCGCTTGTGGTAAACGTAAAAAAACGGACGGGGGCTACGCCATAGGCCGTCTGGTTATTTTTGAGACCGGCGTTGTCTTCCACCACGCGCAGGGTTTTGCCGGTCGCGTCGACGATGGTAAAAAAGGGCGGTTCGTTGATCGTGGAATGCGACAGGACGTAATACTGGAAGGTAGGGCCGAACTCGGCGTCAAAGACGCCCACTTTGGGCGTCAGGGCAGTTTTGTTCTTTCCGTCCAGACCGACCCTGAAAATCGAGCGGTCGAGGGGGCTAAATTCGTCCGATTGATAATAGACCTGTCCTTTTGTTTCGTCGACCCCATAGCATTTAGTTACTTCGCCCGGACCGGGCGTCAGGACGCGCTCGACGGCGCCCATCATATTGTACAGATAGACGCGTTCAAAACCGTCCGTTTCGCTCATGCGGATAAAATGTTTACCGTCTTTGAGGAACGTCAGGCGGTCGCGGTTGACGTCGACGTAGGTAGGGCTGGTTTCTTTCAGAAGCGGCGAAGCGGCGCCAGTTTTGGGGTCGGCCAGCAAGAGTTCGTAGACATTCTGCCGGCGGTTGAGCCGGGCGACGCACAAGCGGTTACCGGGCGTCCAGGCAAGTCGCGGAACGTACATATCCGTCAAATCGCCCGCGTCGACGCGGATTGTTTTGCCCGTCTGGACGTCGTAGATAAAGACCGAGACAGCGGCGTTCTTTTCGCCCACCTTAGGGTATTTGTAGGTATAAATCTTAGGATATTCGTCATTGTTATAATACTGGAGGGTGTATTCCGGAACCTCCGTTTCGTCGAAGCGGATAAAAGCGATCTTTTGCCCGTCCGGCGACCATTCATAGGCGCGGGTAAAAGCGAATTCTTCTTCATAGACCCAATCGCACATACCATTGATGATCTTGCCCCAGGCGCCGTCGGTCGTGATTTGTTTGACGTCGCCTGTACCGAGGTTTTTGACAAACAGGTTGTTGTTGGCAGAGAAAGCGGCGCGGTCGCCCGCCGCGTTGAGCGTTACGTTGGATTGCGGCGCGTCGGGATAAACAGGCGTCAGGCGTTTGGAAGCTACGGCCATGATTACATGAAAGGATTTAGCAGAGCGCCGGTAGATCGGCTGCCGCTGAAACTGGAAAACGATCTTTTGTTCGTCGTCGCTCCATTCGTAGCCGTCCATTTTTTTGCCCGGGGCCGAACCGGGCGGGAGGTCGTAGGTATCGATTACCGTTTGGGTTGTCTGGCCGGTCGTCAGGTCGTAGATTTTCAGGGTTTGTCCGTCGATGGCGGAATAGGTTTTGCCGTCTTTCATCACGTTAAACCCGGCGGGGTTCCGGGTGCGGAGCGCGCCGCCGTTCCAGATATCGTCCATCGTGATGGGTTTCCGGGTATTTTGTGCATTCACAAATGCTGCAGGCAATAAGAGGAGGCAGTATAAGAATTTGGGCGTCATATATAAAAATGTTTAAAAAATCTTTTGACGTCGGCAAGGGTTGCTACCTTTCTATATTTTAAATTGCCAGCATGCCGCCGTCGACGGGCAGGGCCTGGCCGGTGATAAAAGAGGATTGGTCGGAACAAAGGAACAGAATAGCGTCGACGATTTCGCGGGCGGTTGCCAGGCGGCGCATGGGCACGGTCTGGATCAGTTTATTGGCGTAGTCGGGGTCGACGCCGATGGAGTCGTGAACCATTGGGGTATCCGTAAAGACCGGACAGACGGCGTTGACGCGTACGCCGTAGCGGACGTATTCGAGGGCGGCCGTTTTGGTCATCCCGATCACGGCATGCTTGGAAGCGCAGTAGGCAACGTTTCCGGGCACGGCGCCCAGTCCGGCTACGGAAGCAATATTGACGATTACTCCGCTTTTTTGGGCAACCAGGTGCGGCAGTTCGTATTTCATGGAGAGCCAGACACCTTTGGCGTTGACGTTCATTACCTGGTCCCAGACGTGTTCTTCGGTCAGGTGCGTCGGAATTTTAATCTTGCCAAAAACGCCGGCGTTGTTGACGCAGATATCTATTTTTCCAAAAAAGGAAATGGCGGACGCGACCATTTTCTCCACGGCGACGGCGACGGCGACGTTGCAATGCACGTAACGCACTTCGTTCCCTTCATTGTTCAGCGCGTCCGCGACGGCCTGGCCCATTTCGTCGTTCACGTCGGAGAGCAATACTTTGGCGCCGAGGCGGGCCAGCGTTTCGGCGGCGAGTTTACCGATGCCGGAGGCGGCGCCGGTGACGAGAGCAATCTTATTTTCGAAGGGCATCGTTTGAGTTTAATGGTCTCTGCAAAATAGTTCCGATCAATGAGGTCGCTAATATACAACGGGTTGATATAAAAAGCGCCGTTGGACCTTTATTTCTCTTTTAGGAGGCGTTAACAGGTATAATTGGGAGGGGCTTTTGCTCGAACGAGAAATAAAGCGCAAATTTGCGTCATCATTCGACGGCGATTGCTAACCTGGTTGAACTAACAAATACATGGTAATTTAAATTATCGAGCTTTTTGTGCGAGCTCTCCCGCGCCTTCGGCGCGGGAGAGCAGGGGTGTTTTGGTTTTTTAAGACAAATGAGCGGCTTTGCCGCTCATTTGTCTTAAAAAACCAAAATCACTTTTCCAGGTTTGTTGGCTTCGCCAATTTTATTAACCTGCCCTAATTCAACAATTGCGGTCATTTGAATTACAGCGTATTAAATTCAACGTTACCTAAATTACAAAATATTATACCCGCCTTTTCTTTATGATTAACAAAATTGTACTCTTCTTTTGCTGTTCTCTTTCTTTTGCGGCGCTATGTCCGGTTTATGGACAAAGCGTACCTGATAGCGCGCGAGTCGATCTGTGGAACCTTCATTTTCAGCAAACCATTATTACGCAATATAAACCGCCGATGCGCGCGCTTTACAGCAGTTTGCTTGCCAACGGCGGCAAAAGTTTTGCCCAGGGGGAGGCGAACGCCACTTCGCTGACCTCGACCCTGTTTGCAGGCTTTAGACTCGGGAAGGATGCAGCATTTTATTTCAACCCGGAAATAGCGGGCGGGCTTGGGTTGAGCGGCGTTTCGGGCGTCGCGGGATTTCCGAACGGCGAAACCTACCGGGTCGGCAATTCCACTCCCACCGTTACTGTTGCCCGCGCCTATCTGACTCAGGTTTTTAATCTAAGTTCCCCTAAAACGGTTAAAGAAGAAGACGCTCCCAACCAATTAGCGGGAAATCATTCGGATCATTTTATCCAGGCAACCATCGGCAGATTCAGTCTGGCGGACGCCTTCGACGCCAACCAATACAGCCACGATCCGCGCACCCAATTTTTTAACTGGTCGCTGATGAGCGCCGGCGCCTGGGACTATCCAGCCGACGTGCGCGGGTATACCCTGGCGGCGATGATCGAATATAACCGTCCGAAATGGTCGCTGCGCTATGCTATTAGTTTAGAACCTACCGAAGCGAACGGTCCGGAATTAGACTGGAATATCGGAAAATCGAACGGGCAAACGTTGGAGTATGAACAGCGCTACGCGTTGCATGGCCGCGCAGGCGCCGTCCGGCTCTTAGGATTTTTTAACCGGAGCCGGATGGCCAGCTACCGGGAAGAGACCGAGCAGGTGTTAGAATCGCCCAAAACCGACCATCCGCTCCTCCATGTGTACAGCAAGAATAAGGCAGGCTTTGATCTGAACGCCGAGCAGGCGCTGGGGGAAGGTTTTGGCGTTTTTGGACGCCTGAGCTGGAACGACGGACGCAACGAAACGTGGGCTTTTACGGAAATCGACCAGTCGCTCAGCGTTGGCGCGGTATGGGAAGGCGCGCGTTGGAAAAGGCCGGGCGACGGTCTGGGCGCGGCGGTAGTCGTCAATGGAATTTCCGACGATCATCGCGCCTTTCTGGCAGCCGGCGGCTATGGGTTCATCATCGGCGACGGGAAGCTGACTTACGGGAACGAGGTTATTCTGGAACTCTATTATAAATGTAAAGTCTGGAAAGATAATTTTTGGCTGACGCCCGATTACCAGTTTATCTTAAATCCTGCCTATAACCAGGATCGGGGACCGGCGAATGTGTTTGGGATCAGGGCGCACGCGGAGTTTTGAATTAAACGCCCTTAACCGTAGGGACAGGTCGCGACCTGTCCCTACGCGCGGTTAAAAGATGAGGACAGCCGTTCCCGCAATGATCAGCGCCGCGCCCAGCGCCGTTTTGACGGTCAGCGCCTCGCCCAAAAACAAGACGGACAAGACAATCGTCAACGCAACGCTCAACTTATCCACCGGCGCGACCTGCGAAACCTTGCCCATCTGTAGCGCTTTGAAATAAAATATCCAGGATAGCCCGGTTGCGACGCCGGAAATGATCAAGAATATCAGGTTTTGCCTTGAAAGCGCCGGGATTCCTTTGGTTTCGCCGCGCGCAATGACGATCCCCCAGGCGACAATTAGAATTACGACGGTGCGGATGGCGGTCGCCAGGTTGGAGTTGACGCCGGTGATGCCTATTTTAGCGAAAATGGCTGTTAGAGAAGCGAACATTGCGGAGAGTAGAGCGTAGATCCACCACATAGAATAATTGGCTATCGGCCGTTAGTTTTTAGCTTTCAGCCTGTTATTGATTAAAAATTTATAAAAACGCCTTTATTGATTAGAGCGCCTATATTTAGACGTCAGACGCCATTTGCCAGAATCATTTTTGTGCTCGCCGAGCGTTGACGGATCGCTTTTGCCGGAGCGTACATCTCCGATTCCCACCATGCTTTTGCTTTTTCCGCATTTGGAAACTCTAAGACGACTATTCTTCCGGGTTTCCAATCTCCTTCTAAACATTCCGTTTGCCCGCCCCGGACAATGAACTTTCCGTCGAAAGCGGCAATGGACGCCGGGGTCAGTTTTTTATAGGCTTCGTAATCGACGGGGTCATTGACGGAGACGTCGACAATAATGAAGGCGGACATAATTTTGAGTATTTGAATGGTAAAATTGGATGGAAAGATACCATAAAAAATTCTAAAATAAATACGAGAATTACTTGCGTAACTCAAAAGTTACCTATACCTTTGCGTAACCTAAAAGTTACTTATTATGACAAAGGCTATCCGCCATCAGTTTTTTTTCGCTCATCCGCCGGAAATAGTTTGGGAATACCTGACAAAATCGGAATTGATCTCGCAATGGTTGATGGATAATAATTTTGTGTTGATCGTCGGTCATGATTTCCAGTTCCGGGCAACGCCTATGCCGGACTTCCAGTTCGACGGCGTCGTTTACTGTAAGGTATTGGAGATCATACCACTCAAAAAACTTGCTTATTCGTGGAAAAGCGGTCCTGGCGCCGGCAAGATCGCGCTGGATTCTGTGGTTGAATGGACGCTGCAAACCGCAGAAAACGGGACGGAACTGCTCCTGGTACATAGCGGATTTAAAGAGGCGGACTTTACGATGCGCGATATGGTGAATGGCGGCTGGCAAAAGAACGTGCATAAAATTATTTCTATATTAAACACGATGAACGATGGCGCTACAAAATTATGACGCGTTCCAAGTAATTGCCGACCCCGGCAGACGGCAAATGTTGTACCTGTTGTCTAAAAACACGTTAACCATCAACACCCTGGCCGAAAATTTTGACATGAGTAGGCCGGCAGTATCCAAACACGTCAAAATATTATGCGAAGCCGGGTTTATATCCGTCACCGAAGTTGGCAGGGAACGCCATTGCGCCCTCCGGCAGGAAGGATTCCGGGAGTTGCAACGCTGGATAGATTATTTCGATCAATTCTGGGCGACTAAACTAAAAAATCTAGAAACTGTATTAAATAAGCGGTAGCTGATAGCTTTTAGCTGAGGTACTCCCCATTCTTAGGACAAATTTTAACTAAAATTAAGGTGGAGTCAATGTGATTTAAAGATACGATAAATTATGTATTATGTTGATCAAAAACTTCTTTGGGCGTTTTCCAGTTGAGCGACTGATGCTTGCGT
>JBBRMZ010000199.1:0-8624 GCA_038230555.1 Chitinophagales bacterium | reverse complement strand
TATGATTCACGTCAAAAAAGAAGGTATTATATTACAAAAAAGTAATTTAGAATTCGAGAATGAAGGCGTTCTAAATCCTGGCGTAATAAGAGTAGGAAACCTGGTACATATATTTTACAGAGCGGTTAGGAAAGGTAATAATTCTACAATTGGTCATTGTATTTTAGATGGTCCACTTACTTTAAAACAGCGTTTTGATACGCCTGTTATAATTCCGGAAGAAATTTACGAATCGCGAGGAGTCGAGGATCCAAGAATAGTGAAAATTGAGGACTCTTATTATTTAACTTATACATGTTATGACGGAGTCAATGCATTGAGCGCGCTGGCTAATTCTAAAGATTTAATAAGTTTTCAAAAATACGGCGTCATTGTCCCAAAGATATTTTATGAAGATTACAAGCATATTATTGAGAATAATTTAACACTAAATAAAAAATATATAACGTTTCAGGAGCATTTTAACGCCGTTAATACCAGGGAAAATAATCTATTGCTATGGGATAAAAACGCCATGTTCTTTCCCAGAAGGATTAATAATAAACTGGCGTTCCTGCACCGTATCAGACCTGGCATTCAAATCGTCCAAGTTGAAGATTTAAAAGAATTGACCCCGGGATTTTGGGAAGATTACTTAATGCACCTGGACAAACATATAATTTTAGATCCGCTTTTTGCTCATGAAAATGGATATGTCGGCGGCGGTTGTCCGCCCATAGAAACTTCAAAAGGCTGGCTAATAATTTATCATGGCACAGAGTATGTGGGCAACGGCCATATCTATTGCGCTTGCGCGGCGCTATTTGAATTGGACGATCCATGCAAAGAAATCGCGCGTTTGCCATATCCGTTATTCTTTCCGGAATATGTATGGGAAAAGACCGGGGAGGTAAATAATGTCGTTTTCCCTACCGGCACAGCGCTATTTGACGATACCCTATACATTTATTACGGAGCTGCAGACGAGCATATTGCCTGTGCTTCCGTTTCATTATCCGAACTGATTGAAGAACTCATTTCAAAAAAAGTGACGGTATAAAACTGCTTATTCTTAGAGCGTACATTAATAAACATAAAAAACTCTTTTACACATGAGCGAATTAAAAAACATATTTTCTGAAAACGCACATCCTACCCGCATCGCTTTTGTAGGAAATTATCTACCCCGCCAATGCGGAATAGCGACTTTTACTTATGATCTGTATCGTTCTTTTCGTTCTGTTTTTCCCAAAGCTGAGTGCATGGTGGTAGCAGTGGACGATAAAATAGACGGATATGATTATCCTGACGAGGTACGGTTCAATTTTTTCCAGGATGACGAGTTTCAATTTGAACAGGCAGCGCATTTCCTGAATAGTCAACAAATAGAAGTCGTTTGTTTGCAACATGAATATGGGATTTATGGAGCTAATTGCGGTAAAAATGTGCTCCGGTTAATGGAGACTTTGAATATGCCTATTGTCACTACCCTTCATACTACCTTAAAGGAGCCCAACGGCGAACAGTATGAGATTTTAAAAAAAATAGTCGAATTATCCTCGCGGGTAATTGTTATGTCAAAGCAGGGAAAGACTTTTTTGACAGATATTTACGGCGTTCCAGTAAATAAAATAGAAGTTTTTCCACACGGCGTACCGGATATGCCTTTTGTTGATACACACTTCTATAAAGACTCGTTTGAAGTGGCGGATAAACAAACTTTATTGACCTTTGGTTTGCTTTCGCCCAATAAAGGAATAGAAACGGTTATTAGGGCTTTGCCCTCTATTGTCTCCAACTTTCCAGACGTAGTTTATATGGTAGTTGGCGCTACCCATCCTCATATTATTCGACAAAATGGCGAACAATATCGCAACAGTTTAAGAATTCTTGCCAAAGAACTTGGCGTTGAAAAAAACGTAATATTTTATAACGAATTTGTCAGTAATGAAAAATTACTCGAATTTATAGGAGCCGCTGATATTTATATTTCACCCTATTTAAATGAAGCCCAGATTACTTCAGGCGCTTTAGCTTACTGTTTTGGCTGCGGCAAAGCCATTATTTCGACGCCCTATTGGCACGCGCAGGAATTGTTGAGCGACAATAACGGCCTATTGAATCCTTTTGGCGATTCTAATGCTATTGCGACTAATGTAAATAAATTGTTGTATGACCCGTTGAAACGTAATGCAATGAGAAAAAAAGTATATTTATTAGGAAGAGAAATGATTTGGGAAAAGGTCATTCAGCAATATGAAAAAACTTTTAGCGCAGCCCAGTTTGAAAAATTGCAGGGGAATCATATCCGCTATTTTAAAACTTCCTCCGAGTTAACCCTGGAAGCCGATCAGTTACCGGCTATTAAAATTGACCATTTATCCCGGCTTACAGATCTGGGCGTCGGAATATTTCAGCATGCCCGTTACAATATACCAAATTATTCTGACGGTTATTGTGTCGACGATAATGCAAGAGCGCTCATATTTACGCTTACGCTTCAAAATTTAAACGCTTTTCCTTTTAAACGGATTAAAAATATGGTTGAAGTATATGCTTCTTTTATTAACCATGCTTATAATCTAAAGGAAAATTTATTTCATAATTTTATGTCTTATGAAAGGACGTGGTTGGATGAAGTTGGTTCCAATGATAGTCAGGGAAGAACAATTTGGGCTTTAGGTTATATGATTGATCTGGCGCCTTCCAGCGACCTGCAACAATGGGCCCTCGAATTATTCAGATCATGTTTACCAAAATTTTTATCTATTCCTTCTCCAAGAACCTGGGCATACGCGCTATTAGGAATCAAAAGATATACAAACATTTTCCAGGGCGATCGCCGGATTAATCATATTCAAAAATTATTGGAAGACAAGTTAATGGATTTATATCGCAGTCAATCTTCCACTTCATGGAATTGGTTTGAACAAAAGCTTGCATATGATAATCCGCGTCTTAGCCAGGCGCTTATTATCAGCGATCGACAAGAGTGTAGGGAGGCCGGTTTATCTTCTTTAATATGGCTGAAAGAATTACAAACGGCTTCGCAAGGATATTTTCAGCCTATAGGAAGCAATGGATTTTATGAAAATACGGGTAAGAGAGCTTTCTTTGACCAACAACCAATTGAGGCGTGCGCAATGACTTCTGCCGCTCTTTCAGCCTATCATGCGACCGGGCAAAAAGAATGGATAGAGGAAGCGCAAAAAGCCTTGGATTGGTTTTTAGGAAAAAATGATTTGGGGGTTTCATTATATGATCCGACTACAGGAGGTTGCTATGATGGTTTGCATATTGACAACCATAATAAAAACCAGGGCGCCGAATCTACACTTTGTTTCCTGACAGCTTTGACGGAATTAAAAAATGCATACGCTAATTATGGGAATGGAATTGCGGCCGTTCGGTCCTTAAATTTGACAGGCATTCCAAATATAAGCGCTATTGGAAGGCAGGCAGTTTAAAATTAAACTATTTAGGACCTTATTATAATTACAAAAGCGGTTAAATGGATTCCTATAAAATAACCCATAATTTTACGTTAACTATATATTTCATTTAAATTTCTCTAATTAAACTTTACTCTTATGTACTTCAAACAATTATTATTCTTGGGTATCATTTCTTGCTCGTTAGCCTGTTCTTCAGCAAATAAAACTCAAAAAGGCGCGGCTATCGGAGGAGCCGGCGGTGCGGCGGCGGGAGCCATTATTGGCAGGGTAGCCGGCAATACTGCAATAGGGGCCGTCATTGGCGCCGTAGTCGGAGGCGCAACCGGAGCGGTTATTGGTCGTCGTATGGATAAACAAGCAGAAGAGATCAAAAAACAAGTACCGACCGCAAAGGTTGATAGGGTAGGGGAGGGGATTGTTATAGAATTTAGCGATAAAGTTCTATTTGGCTATGGCAAATCAGATCTTACGAGCGCTGACAGACAAAATATTGGTAAGTTGACGGATATATTAACTAAATATCCCGATACAGACGTCGAAATTCGAGGACATACTGATAATAAAGGCGCCGTCGCGTTTAATCAAACCCTTTCTGAGCAACGAGCTTCTTCTGTTAAAAATTATCTTGTTTCAGGCGGAATATCTTCGTCGCGTCTTAATTCCGTGGGTTTCGGCGAAAGCCAGCCCAAAGTAAGTAATGATACAGAAGATGGAAGGGCGCAAAATCGTCGCGTGGAATTCGTTATTACTGCAAATAATAAAATGAAAACCGACGCTTCAAATGAAGCTGCTAAAAGTGGCGGACATTAAAAACTTTTCTGGTTTTAAGGAGATCATATATTCTTGGCCTTTTCCTGTAAATATTAATAGCCTGCTGTTCCAGCAGGCTATTTTTTTAATGAAAAACACCGTTTTAATCTTTGATTTTAATATTTCTATTTTTTGCCCATTCCTCGGCTTTAGAGGTGGCTATTGCAAGAGCTTTGCTTTCTTCCATATGCTCGTCAAGCAGTGCATTTGCAATTTCAATAGCTTTTTCTCGTACTTCTTCTGAAAGATTTTTCATCGAGGCCGGATAATTTTTTTTATTCCATGGCATGGTTGATCAATTTTTAAAGTTATCAGAATAGATTTTGAAATAAAAAAAGCGCCTATATAAATACAGACGCTTCAATATAAAGGACAACACTTAAACCAATTAATCTTTTATAATATTTTTATATTTTATTGCTCATGCAGCGTTTCGTACATTCTTTTTAAAGAAACTGGCTTCTCCATAAAAAAATCTACTCCAGCTGTGAGGGCCGTATCTTTTTGACTAATTGCGCTCATCATAATGATTCGCATATCATTTTTTACAGGACATATTTTATAAAGAATATCCATACCTTTTCCATCTGGAAGATTATTGTCTAAAATCAGATAGTCATAAGCTTCCACTTGTAATTTTTCTAATCCTTCCCGTAAAGTGGTTCTACATTCCACATTATAATGTTTCTTTGTTAGAAATTGCTGTAATAAAAAACACAGTTCAACTTCATCTTCAATTATTAGTATCTTGTTATTCATGCTACTGCTACTTTTCAACCCATAATAAATATAAAATAATCATGCCAGAGGAATAATATCTAATATTAAAATCTTGAGGCGCCATGACGTAGTTTAATTTCTACAATTGAGTATATTCTTACTCAAAAAATGCTAATTTAATCTTATAAAAAAGGCGCCTTCTTAATTTTTATAAATCATAAAGGCGCCTAAGATCGAATTAAAGTTTTATTTGTCGGGTAAATATTGGCTAGTTTTAATCAGGTAATTCAATGCTTTTGTTTGCCTGCTACAGCATCCTGATTAATAGAAGATTCGGCAATTTTAGTAAGATTAGAATCAGCTTCTTTTTCTTCTTCAAGCGTTTTTTCCAAGAGAGAAGCCGCTTCAGTGTGGCCTAAAGTAGAAGCAAAAGTTCTTAAAGTACCATAGGTTGCGATTTCATAATGCTCTACTTTTTGAGCGGCAGAAATTATACCTGCATCTCTGACGAAACCTTTAGAGGCTTCCTGCATAATTTCTTCAGCTTCTTTAAGAAGACCGGTCATTGCTTCGCATTTTACCGCTTCAGCAGTAACGCCGATTGATTTAAAAACCTGCTCGGCTCTTAACACATGATTTTTTGTAACAGCCAAATGATCTTCCAGGGCGGCAATTAACTGAGAATCGCTGGCATTAGAAATCATTTTTGGAATTGCTTTAACCAATGCCTGTTCAGCCCAGTAAATGTCTTTAAGTTCGTCTTCGAACAATTGTTGCAACTCGGTAGCAACGCCTGAAGATTTAGATTGGCCTCCGGTAGATTTCTTTCCTTCTTCTGTAGAAGCTTTGTGAGAACCTTGATTTTGCATATTTTTTTGTTTTAACAGGTGATAGATTTATTATATTAACTAGATTGTGAAACTGTCGTAAATTTTATCTGGTATCTCTTTTAAAATATAATCATTATAATAAAAAATTGATGCCAGTAACTTTCAGGACCCGGTCCTCAAATTTTTTGTAGAAAAAATTAACGAACTTATTCAAATGGGGAAAAATAATACACATTTGATGGAAAAATTCATTTACTTTAGTTAATAACTAAAAAAAAGCGTTCCAAAACATTGGAACGCTTTTACAAAAAGACAACATCTAAGATTAATTCATTTAGCCTATATAATATTCTAAAAAACTGCGCCAGCTTTTAAAGACCTTAATTTTAAAAGTTTTTATAAAACAGTAGGGAGTCTTGATGATAGAATTAAATTATGACGTCGATATAAATCTTCCTGACGTCGGTTATCTACTGAAATCATTTTAATGAACGGCAGAAGAAATGAGAGCGTTTATCTCTTTCAAAGAAATAGGCTTTTCCATAAAATAGTCGGCTCCTGCCAACATTGCAGCTTCCCTCAATTCCATGGCGCTCATCACAATCACCAATAAATGAGGTAAACAAGTACGAAAGGTCCGCAGTGCTTCGATTCCCCTGCCATCCGGGAGATTATTATCTAATAAAAGAAACTGATAAGGAGCGGAGTGGAGCTTATGAATTCCTTCACTCAAAGTAAGTTCGCAATCGACGTGAAAATTCTGTTTAAGAAAATTTTTCTTTAATACAAAACACAGTTCCTTTTCATCTTCAATAATAAGTATATTTTTTTCCATATTTTAAGCGAAGCTTTCTCATTAAGTAAATTCAACCTTCAAAGGCTTTAAAATTTCTTTATATAAACGTAAAGCATCTTTAATTGAATATTTTACCTATTCATTTAAGGATTTAACCGAGGCGATATTTTTTAAGTTTATTATAAAGGGTTTTTCTATCTATTCCCAAGGCTTTGGCGGCTTTACTTTTATTAAAATGGACTTGTTCTAGGGCCTGCCGCACTGCTTCATACTCTGCGTCCTGAGCGACAATTTTTAAATTAGCCGAAGGCGCGGTAGGACTGGACGAAACAGGAGTGTAGGATACTATGGCGGGAGCCGTTGAGGCGACTACAGGCTCATGTTCAGCATGGTCCTGAAATAATTTATAGTAGTTAACAATCTCAAAAGGAAGAGCTTTTAATTGAATCTTATCCCCGTCTGAAAGCAATGCGGCCCGTTTGACGACATTTTTTAATTCTCTTACGTTGCCTGGCCAAGGGTATTCTAGAAAAATATCTCCCACTTCAGGGTCAAAGCCTGTCATGGTCTTACCTAAATCTACGCTGGTCTCTTCTAAAAATCGTTCGGCAAATAACATAATATCGTCCTTGCGTTCTCTAAGCGGCGGAATATGTAAACTAAATTCATTAAAACGATGATATAGATCCTCCCGGAATTTTCCTTTTTGGGTTGCTTCCATGAGATTTTCATTGCTGGCGACAATAATTCGAACGTCAAGCGGTATCTCTTTACCGCTTCCAATACGTCGAATTTTTCTTTCCTGTACAACGCGCAGTAACGCAACTTGCACGTCGTAAGCTAAATTAGCTACTTCGTCAAGAAAAAGCGTTCCGCCATTAGCCATTTCAAAATGACCGATCTTCAAACCGATAGCGCCAGTGAAGGCGCCTTTTTCATGTCCAAAAAGCTCGCTATTGGCCAATTCTTTTGGAATTGCGCCGCAATCCATCGCTACAAAAGGATTTTTTCTACGCGGACTCCTGTCATGAATAATATGAGCAACCGCTTCTTTGCCGGAACCGCTTTCTCCATAAATAATTACGCTGTAATTAGTTTTAGCTACCAGATCAACTTGTCTGTATAAATTTTGGGCAGTGCGACTGGAACCCATTATATACGAGCCTGAAGAAATTTTCGAGCCGACGCTTATAACCGACTTATCAAGGGTTTCTTCCCCATTATCTTCAGATGCGTTTGAGCCGGATTTCCCGTCCAGCGCTTTATGTATAGTGAGTAGAATTTCCTGCGGTACCAGCGGCTTCGTGATATAATCAAAGGCGCCCATCTTCATTACATTTACGGCAATCCTTAAATCGCTGTAACCGGTAATAACTAAAATCGGGGCATATGGAGCTTTAGCTTTCAGCAATGGCAAAATTTCCGAACCGTCCATATCGCCTAACCTAAAATCTGTAAGTATAAGATCAGGATTCCATTCTTCCAGGGAAGCCAGACCGCTTAAGCCATTATGCGCAGTGTTAACAGAAAATCCGTTTTTAGTCAAAAAACGTTTTAACAGATGGCATACGTCCATATCGTCGTCAATCACCAATATTTTCTTCATTAAAACTTTTTTATTATACGCCACGTCGGGTTTGTGCCGCAGGAATTCCCAGCCCTTCTCTATATTTTGCGGCGGTCCTACGAGCGATAGTATAACCGTTTTTAGACAACTCCTGAACAATTTGTCCGTCTGTCAGCGGATTAATTTTGTCTTCGCTTTCAATTACATCCATTAAACAACGAGAGCATTCGTTAACGCATACCATTCATACGATAGTCGAATTGCAAAAAGAATATTTTTTGTCAGGCGACGTCCGAAAACTAAAACCCATGATTTTGAAGGACGTAGCCGACCGGGTCGGTTTGGACGTTTCTACTATTTCAAGGGTCACAAGTTCGCGATATGTTCAAACTGATTTTGGCGTGCTATCCCTTAAAAAGCTCTTCACCGAAGGAATTATGACAGAAAACGGCCAATTAGTTTCCAAC
>JBBRMZ010000198.1:0-8659 GCA_038230555.1 Chitinophagales bacterium | reverse complement strand
TTACATTTATCGAAACACTGCTGCAAAACCCTAAGGCGGATTTAAAGCCTTACTCGGACGACCAAATTGGCTTGGGCTTGGATTATATTTTTGCTATTTCCAATTTGTCTAATGATTTTAAGGACGCGCCTGTACCGGTTGAGCGAAAGGTAGCGGCGCTAAAGTCTCTGATAAATTTGTTTCGGGATGTGTTTGACGTTCGCTGCGAGCGAGTCACTTCAGCTTTCTCTAAAGACAGTCATGGACCATTACAATATATCTGCTATATGTTTTGGGACGTCTGTTCCTGGAGTTCCTGGCTGAATGTGAAAAAAGAGGATCCGGCTTTTTATCGGCAGATCATAGCTCATTCAATGGAAACATTCATGCCAAAATCGGAAAATCCTATAGTTCAGGATGCAGTCAAATTGTATAAGAGCCAAAAAATAGCGCCTGTAACGCCTGCCGTTACCTCCGAAGACATAGTAACCGGCATGAACCGAATCTACGCTAATCTTAGCGCCGAGACAAAAGGTTATTATCTTGCCACAGCTCAAGTGATGGCGGATTGCCTTCAATTAGAGAACCCCGCATGCGTTGAGAGCGGTCTGCATGGCTTGGGCCATCTGGTTCCATTTTTACCCGATATTGCCCTACCCATTATTGACGCTTATCTGGAGAACGGAAAAATAGAAAATGAAAGATTGAGCGACTATGCTGGAATGGCGCGAACCGGAATGATTTTGTGATTTAAAGCAAGATAAAAACCCCGCTCTAACATTTGCGCTCGCTTCGCTCGCGCAAGGGGAGGGGGTGGGTTTTCCGAACATTTGTGGCGGCCACGCCGCTACAAATGTTCGGAAAACCCGTCGTTGGTCTCCGCTTCGCGGTGCGGAAAATCGTTGACGAATTGAAAATATTAACGCTTTATTTAGTTGCTTTAAGCGCTTGGACATATATAGCCGCTGCCAACTCTCGAATAAACTATTGATTATCAATAAATTATTCGCTCTGAATTTATTGTTTAATTTCGTCTCCCTACTTACTTATTATTATTTTGACAAAAAAGTAATTCCTTTTCTGAGTCATACTAGCGCCGTACCTGAGCCATTCAAAAATATAACGAAAACAGTATATTCAGCGAGCGTGGTCAGGCATGTCCTGGCGGAAGCTTTCCTTTATTATATCTCTGTAGTTAAAAACCCCCATAAATTAATTCTAAAACTATTTCTACCTTTGCCGATATTTTCAAACGTTCAAATAATAAAATATGCCCTATTTATTTACATCGGAATCCGTTTCTGAAGGCCATCCCGACAAAGTAGCCGATCAGATATCCGACGCGCTGATCGACAACTTTTTAGCGTTCGACCCGAGTTCTAAAGTCGCCTGCGAAACCCTGGTCACTACCGGCCAGGTGGTACTGGCGGGCGAGGTCAAGTCTAAAATATATCTCGACGTCCAGTCCATTACCCGCGAGGTCATCCGTAAAATCGGCTACACCAAGTCCGAGTATATGTTTGAAGCCAACTCCTGCGGTATTTTCTCCGCTATCCATGAACAGTCCGCCGACATTAACCAGGGCGTGGAACGCCAAAACCCGGAAGACCAGGGCGCCGGCGACCAGGGCATGATGTTTGGCTACGCAACCAATGAAACAGACAATTATATGCCGTTGGCTTTAGACCTGGCGCACATGCTGTTAATTGAATTGGCAGCGCTGAGACGGGAGAACAATGAAATGAAATATCTGCGCCCGGACGCGAAATCGCAGGTAACGATCGAATATTCAGACGATAATAAACCGATCCGTATTGACGCCATTGTCATTTCTACCCAGCATGACGATTTTGCGGAAGAAAAAGCCATGCAGGCCAAAGTTAAACACGACGTCCAGACCATCCTCGTTCCCCGCATCAAGGCAAAAATAAAACCGGAACTGGCGGCGCTTTTTACCGAAGGCATTATTTACCACGTCAATCCGACCGGTAAATTCGTGATCGGCGGTCCGCACGGTGATACCGGATTAACGGGCAGAAAAATTATTGTCGATACCTACGGCGGCAAAGGCGCCCACGGCGGCGGCGCTTTCTCCGGCAAGGACCCTTCTAAAGTGGACCGGTCGGCAGCTTACGCAACCCGACATATCGCTAAAAACCTGGTTGCCGCAGGCGTTTGCGATGAAATACTGGTACAAGTTTCTTACGCGATAGGAGTCGCTAAACCCATGGGCATTTACGTAAATACGTATGGAACCGCGCATGTAAAAATGCACGACGGCGAAATCGCGCAAATTGTGGAGGATCTCTTCGATATGCGCCCTTATGCCATTGAAACAAGATTAAAATTACGGACGCCCATCTACGCTGAAACGGCCGCCTACGGTCACATGGGCAGACAAAACGAAAAGGTGACTAAAAAGTTCAGAACGCCGGAAGGAAATGAAAAACAAATGGAAGTGGAATTGTTTACCTGGGAAAAACTGGATTATGTGGATAAAGTGAAAGCCGCTTTTAAAATTAAGTAACTGACTTTTAAAAGCAATAGAAAAGCCGGAATTCGCATCAGGCGAACTTCCGGCTTTTTCATGCCTTTTAGAATCAGGGTGATTAAAAAAAACGCCTGGCGGGTAATTATGACAATCCCAATGATTTATCGCTATATTTGAACGCCCATTTCGATAAACCGCTCCATTTTTGACTGAACAAAATAACAATGACGCTGAAATATTTATTTTTAACTATAACCCTTCACGCTACCTTTATGGCTTTCAGTCAAAAAACGGCGGAGGATCGCTGGGTGCGCGAACGTTTTGACGCTATGAGTTCCGACGACCGGATCGGTCAGCTTTTTATGATCCGCGCGCATTCAAATTTGGGAGACGACCATGTGGCGTCCGTCGAAAACATCATCAAAACCTATCATATTGGCGGCCTGTGTTTTTTCCAGGGAACGCCGGAAAAAGAGGCGGAACTGACCAACCGCTATCAGGCGCTTTCTGCAACGCCGCTGTTTATTGCCATGGACGCAGAGTGGGGCGCTTCTATGCGCATGAAAGAGGCCGCCATTGCTTACCCCAAACAGTTGACGCTGGGCGCTATTCAGGACAACCGTTTGATTTACGATTTTGGCGTTCAGGTGGCCAAAGAGTTGAAAAGAATGGGCGTCAATATCAATTTCGCGCCTGACGCAGACGTCAACACCAATCCGAAAAACCCAGTCATCAACGACCGGTCTTTTGGCGAGGATCCGCGAAACGTGCTGGCGAAAGCCTTTATGTATATGCAGGGCCTGCAGGATAACGGCGTACTGGCCTGCGCCAAACACTTTCCCGGGCATGGAGACGCGTCGGTCGATTCCCATGTTGATCTGCCGCTGATCGCGCAAAGCATGGCGCGTTTGCAAAGCGTCGAACTGGCGCCTTTCCGCGGGCTTGCTCAACATGGGATTGCCTCCATTATGGCCGCGCATTTGCAGGTTCCGGCCATCGACAGCGCGGCCAATACGCCCAGCTCTTTGTCGAAAAAAACAATTACCGGACTGTTGCGCGAAAAAATGGGTTACGACGGCCTGATCTTTACCGACGCGCTGGAAATGAAAGGGATCACGAAGTATTATTCAAAAGGCGACGTTTCCGCTAAGTGCCTCGAGGCGGGCAACGATATGTTGTTGTTGCCCGAATCTGTGCCGGACGCTATCGAGTCGATCAAACGGTATGTCAGCGAAGGAAAAATTGATACCCAGCAAATTAATACCAGCGTTTTACGAATCTTGCACGCTAAATACCGGGCCGGATTAAATTCGCCTCAAATTGTTGTTTTGGATAACCTGCGGAATGATTTGAACAGCGCCGAGGGAATCGCGCTGAAAACTACATTGATCAGAAACGCGCTGACGCTGGTCCGCAATGCGGATCATTTAATTCCTTTGAACCAAAATACCGCAGGTCGGATCGCTACATTGTCCATTGGAGGTAAGCCGGAAAATATTTTTCAACAAATATTAAGGGATTACGGTATTGCTGACCAATATAATTTGCCAAAAGGGATTAGTCCCGATATGGCAAAAAATATGCTCGACAGCCTTAAAAGTATTCAAACGGTCATTGTCAGTTTGCATAGCCTGGACTCAAAAGCCTCCGCCGATTACGGCATGACAGAAAGTATGAAAACTTTTTTAAGCGATCTGTCCAGACAAACGAAGGTTGCATTAATCGTTTTTGGTAATCCTTACGTTTTAAAATATTTCGATAATATTCCGGTCGTTGTTGAAGCTTACGACGAAGATCCAATTTCGCAGGCGGCGGCGGCGCAAGGCCTAATGGGCGCTATCCCTTTTTCCGGCAAACTCCCCGTTTCCGCTTCGCCGCTGAGTAAAAGCGGAACCGGTTTAACGACTGTTTCAATGGATAAATTATTGTTCAACGTTTTGCCGGAAGCGGCGGGCTTGGACGGTAAAAAATTGCTTAAAATAGATTCCATCGCCGCCGCTTTAATTGCCGCAGGCGCGGCTCCGGGTTGTCAGATTCTGGTCGCAAAGGATAACCAGGTAGTATATAATAAATGTTTTGGTTTTCTGACCTACGATAAAACCCAGCCGGTAACCAAAACAACCTTATACGATATGGCGTCCATTACAAAAGTAGCTGCTACCACGATCACACTGATGAAACTGTTTGATGAAAAGAAGATAGACGTTTACTCCCCCCTGTCGACCTACCTGCCTTACCTGAAGGGAACGAATAAAGAAAATATGCTCATCCGGGATATTTTAATACATCAGGCGGCCTTGAAAGCCTGGATTCCTTTTTATAAAGAAACGCTGGACAGTACGGCGGATAAAAAATTCTTTCCTTCTCAAAAGTTTTACGCTTCCGCGCCGCGTCAAAATTACAACGTTCCGGTCGCTAAAAGTCTGTTCATGCGCGCCGATTATAAGGATTCCATCAAAATGATCATTGCCCGTTCTCCTTTGCGCCCGAATACCGACTACGTGTACAGCGATATGGGTATGATCCTTATGGCCGACGCCATAAAAAATATTACCGGGAAAACGCTGGACGCCTTCGCAAAAGACTCTTTTTATACGCGCCTGGGTATGAACCACACTTTGTTCAATCCGTTGAATCAATTTTCCGCCGATCAGATTGCGCCGACGGAAGAGGACGCCTATTTTCGCAACCAACGGCTACAAGGATATGTGCATGATATGGGCGCCGCGATGTTGGGCGGCGTGAGCGGTCATGCCGGCTTATTCTCAACGGCTTCGGACCTGGCCGTTTTAATGCAAACGCTACTCAATAAAGGCGTTTACGGAGGCCGTCGATATTTTTCTACCGAAGCGGTGCGCTTTTTCACCCACCGGCAAGGCGGTTCCACGCGTCGGGGTTTAGGTTGGGACATGAAGGAAATTGGCGACGGCAAACCCGCCAATATGTCTTCGAAAGCCTCGCCTTCCACGTTCGGACACAGCGGCTTTACGGGTAATGTGGCCTGGGCCGACCCGGAAAATGGATTAATCTTTATTTTTATTTCCAACCGGACTTACCCGACCATGGAAAACAACAAAATAACGGAAGGAAATTACCGGCCTCAAATACAAGCGGCCATCTATGAAGCGTTCAACAAGTAGGTAGCTAATAGCTGGAAGCAATTAGCTTTTAGCCGTTATCCTTTTTTACAATAGGCTGATTATTAATAAACTATAAAGATCATAACCGCGTTTTTATATGAATACCTGTCTGCTTTTTATGAATCGCTTTTGGTTGATCCTTTTCGTTGTTTGCGTTCAAAATTCCGGCGTTTATGCCCAGGGGCCAGAAAAACTCATAGATACGGTTTACACCGATAATCTGAGTACTGTGGTTTTTTCAAAGACCGGGATTCCGTTATCGCTGCCGACTATCGATACCAAATCCAGGACTTCGGTTACCTTAACTTTTGACGACATGGACGCGGACGTTAAGCAATACGTCTATCAGGTTCAATTGTGCAACCGCGACTGGACGCCTTCGTCTTTAGAATACAGCGAATATGTAGAAGGATTTACGGAAGCAAAAATCATTACCTACCAGCCCGGATATAATACGCTGATACCGTACGAGCATTATTCTTTGACGCTTCCAAACCAGGACATCCGGTTTACTAAATCCGGCAATTATTTGCTGAAAGTATATGAAGAGTCCAAGGGGAAAAAGATAGTTCTTACTCGCCGGTTCATGCTGGTAGAGCCCACATTAGGGATTTTGCCGCTATTATCCCCGGCCACAGGCGCCAACTATAATACGAACCAAGAATTTAGCTTTTCTGTTTCAACCAAAAACTTTAACGTTTCCAACCCGTTGAACGAGATCCGAGCGTCAGTCCTTCAAAATGGACGGTGGGATAATGCGATTGTTAATCTGGCCCCTAAGTACGTGCAGGGCGACCAAATTCAATATGATTCGAAAGAATTGATTAGTTTTCCCGCCGGTAAAGAGTTCCGATTTATGGACCTTCGCTCATACCGTTCCCGGACGGAACGAATGAAAAAAATAGAACGGGGCCCGGATACCTGGGAAATTTATCTGATCCCGGACGTCGACCGTTCCGGTCAGGTCTATATAAAATATAAAGAAATTAACGGCGGATTTATGGTGCTCAGTAACGACGAACCCGACGATCCCGACCTGAAAGGCGAATATGTCAGAACGCATTTTGCTTTACTCCGGCATGATTCTATAGAAGACGCTTCCGTTTATATTGTCGGAAAACTTACCGACTGGCAGTTGAAAGAAGATTTTAAAATGAACTTTCACGATACCAAACAAGGCGGCTTTTATGAAACCACCGCTTTACTGAAACAGGGCGTGTATGATTATCAATACGCGGTAAAACGAAAAAACGATCCCCAAACCGACTTTTCTACGCTGGAAGGGAATTGGTTTGAAGCGGAAAATGAATACACGATTTTTATTTACTACCGCCCCTTTGGAGCGCGCTACGACCGGATTGTCGGCGTGGTAACATTTGAATCCACGCAGTTGTAAAGAATCCTGCGGCGTCAGACGCGAAGCTCCGCGTCTCTATGGATGCGCTTTGACGTAAATAATCTGAAACTCTTCGGGGGTGACGGGTTGAACGGAAAGGCGGGAAAGTTTTAGCAGGGCCATATTCTGAAGTTCGGGATGCTCTTTAATCTCTCTGAGCGACACTTCTCTTTCAAATTCCTTATCAAATTGAAGTTCTACGGCGATCCAAGCGGGATCTTCTGTGGTAGGATCCTGAAATCCTTCTTTTACTACTTTAGCCAACGCGATAGCCGCAGGTTTGACTACGCTCCGGTAAAAAATGCATACGTCGCCCGCTTTCATGGCGCGGAGGTTATTCCTTGCGGTATAATTCCTGACTCCGTACCAAACGGTTACGTCTTCTTTTTTAAAGTCTTCCAGCGAAAAAGACTCCGGTTCGGATTTTACTAACCAATAGGTCATTAGTGATGAATGATGAATGAATCTTTAAGCAGCATTCATAAGTGAAGGAGCTAAATAAATCGCTCATATTTTTAAATCGTCTGCTAACAGCTAATGGCTGATAGCTTCTGATTTATTTGACAAAGGTATAATAATACGGGTCGGGGAAATTTTCATAGACGCCTTCCAGGGTGATCTTGCCGGAGGTTTTTCCAAGCAGGCGGTTAGCCTGTTCGACGGTTTCAATTTTCATATCGTTGATATGAGTAATGATAAAACCCTTCTGCATATTGGTTCTTTCTATTTTGCTGTCCTTATCGATGGAAACTACCTTTACGCCGCGGGAACCCACTTTGTGCATTTCCTTATCGTCAAGCGTGCGCATTTTAGAAATACCGATCCGCTCGAACAAATTTACGTCGTTATTAGGGTCAAGCAGCGCCGTCGTCATATTCTTATTTTTCAACGTTACCTTCGTTTTGTTGAGTTTGCCGTCCCTGTAAAAATCAATATCGACCGAGTTGCCCGGACGGTAGCGGGCAATCAATTCCAATAATTCAGGACGGGACCCTACTTTTGTTCCATTGACGCCTACGATCACGTCGCCGCGCCGGAGGCTAACGTCGGCCGCCGCGCCCCCTTCCACGACGCCGCTGATATAAGCGCCGTTCATGGTATTTAAGCCGGCGGTCTTAGCGCGGTCCTGGGTCAGATCCACTACATCGACGCCCAAATATCCCCGCTGGACGACGCCAAAATCTTTCAGGTCTTTGATCACTTTCATGGCCAGGTTGACCGGGATAGCAAACGAATATCCTTCAAAAAAACCTTTTTTAGTGATAATTGCGGTATTAATACCCACCAGCTCGCCGTTCGTATTCACCAAAGCCCCGCCGCTATTTCCCTGATTGACGGCGGCGTCGGTCTGTATAAAAGATTCGATAGATTGTTTATCTTCTAAAATATTGATACTTCTGCCTTTAGCGCTGACAATGCCGGCGGTGACGGTCGATTCTAAATTAAAGGGGTTTCCGACGGCCAGCACCCATTCGCCCACCTGGATAGAATCGGAATTGCCAAATACAACAGGCCTCAGTTTTACGCCGTCTATTTTTAGCAGGGCAACGTCTGTCTGCGGGTCTGCTCCCACCACTATTGCCGTATAGTCCCGCCGGTCGTTCAATGTAACCTGTATATCGGAAGAGCCTTCGACCACATGATTGTTGGTGA
>JBBRMZ010000197.1:0-8668 GCA_038230555.1 Chitinophagales bacterium | reverse complement strand
AGCATGCCGAGGGTGGCGTGGCGTTCAAAATTGATGACGGGGCTGTATTTCTTTTCTTTTAGCCATTCTTTCCAGGCGGCTTTTGCTTTGGCTGTGAGGAGCGCTTCTTTTTTGAATCCCTGCTCTACAGCGAATTGCAGGGCGCCGTCGCCGACCAGCATGACGTGCGGAGTTTTATCCATCACCATCCGGGCGACCGCGACCGGGTGAACAATGTGTTCGAGCATACAAACGGATCCCGCATTTCCCAAATCGTCCATGATACAGGCGTCCAGCGTGACCCGGCCGTCGCGGTCCGGGAAACCGCCCCGGCCGACGGAAGTAATATTAGGGTCGGCTTCCGGTATCATCACGCCGGCCTGCACGGCGTCGACCGCGCGTCCGCCTTTGGCTATTACGTCCCAGGCGGCGCCGTTGGTGGGGGCGCCGTAATTCCAGGTGGAAATCACTAAAGGCTGCGCCTCCGCAAGGGAAAGGGGCAGGGGCTTCGCGTAAGCGGGAAGCCTGCCGGCGGCGATGGTTGCGGCCGAGGCGATGGCGGCATGGCGGATAAAATTACGGCGGCTGGATCTCATATATTAATAATGGTAAACGGTAAATGTAAAATGGTAAAAAGGGTTTAGGGGAAAATGCCGAGGTTCATGTAATCGCTGCCAATTTTGTTGATGGCGGTGACGAAGGCGGCGGTACGCATGTCTTCTATTTTATCATATCGTTTCCAAACGTCGCGGATCTGGTGGAAAGCGGCGATCATCGTTTCTTCGAGGCCGGAATTGACGAGGTCGATCTCGTCGGCGCCTTTGGTGAGGAAATCGCGTTCTTTATGGTCGATCTTTTTACCAGTGTATTTTTCGATGGCGTTGGCGATGTTTTCAAAAGCGTTGTGCTCAAATCTTTTTTCCATCCGTCCGAAGCGGACGTGCGAAAGGTTTTTCAGCCATTCAAAATAGGAAACGGTGACCCCGCCGGCGTTGATGTACATGTCGGGAATGATTAGGACTCCTTTTTTAATCAGGATCTCGTTGGCCTCGGCGGTTACGGGACCGTTTGCCGCTTCGGCGATGATTTTAGCTTTGATCCGGTTTACATTGTTAATATTGATCTGGTTTTCCAATGCGGCGGGGATCAGTATATCGCATTCCAGTTCGAGCGCCGCGCCGCGGTCGGGGAGGGGAGTGGCGCCGGGAAAATTCATGATGGTTCCCGTTTCCAAGCGGTGTTGGACGAGCGCTTCCACGTCGATCCCGGCGGGGTTATGGATGGAGCCTTCATATTCGGCGACGCCGATGATCAGCGCGTCGCCCTCTTCCTGAGAGAATTTTGCAGAAAAGGAGCCAACATTCCCCAATCCCTGGACGACAATTTTTTTACCGGCTATCCCTTTACTCAGACCTATTTTTCTCATGTCTTCCTCCATATTAAGCGCTTCCCGGATTCCGAAATAAACGCCGCGCCCGGTGGCTTCATTTCTTCCCCGGATGCCGTTCTGGGTGATGGGTTTTCCTGTAACGCAGGCTATGGAATCAATTTCTCCGTGCCGGAGCAACTGATAGGTATCCAGGATCCAGGACATCTCGCGCGGGCCGGTGCCATAATCGGGGGCGGGAACGTCGATACCGGGGCCGATGAAATTGCGGTGCACCAGCTCGGTCGTGTAACGGCGGGTAATGCGCTCCAGTTGATCGGCAGTATAATCCTTGGGGTTGATCTTTACGCCGCCTTTTGCGCCGCCAAAGGGAACGTCGACCAGCGCGCATTTATAAGTCATCAAAGCGGCAAGCGCCATGACTTCATCCTGATCCACGGTCATCGCATAGCGGATACCGCCTTTGGTGGGCATACGATGATGGCTGTGCTGAACGCGATAAGCTTCAATGACTTTGTAATCTTCGCCAATTTTCACTGGGAAGTGCATCTGGTAAACAGCGTTGCAGGCTTTGATCTGGTCAAGCAGGCCCACGGGCAACCCTGTGAAAACAGCGGCTTTGTCGAAATTACGTTCGACGCTTTTAAAAAAACTGGGATGGTTGTTTTGACTACTCATTCTGCTTAATTTGTTGTTCTAACAAAGTTATCTTTCGATCCAAGTATATTAAGAAAATAATTACTCCTATAAAAATAAGGGCGATCACGCCGACGACGACATATATTTTTCCAATGCTTTGGAAAAAATCGGCTCCTTCGGCGGTTTGGGCCTGAAGCGAAGCGTCGGCGCCTAGTATAAAAAAAAGAACGGCAAGGATTTGATATTTCATTGTCTGAATCAGGATTTACAGGATTATTGGATTTACACGATGCAAGTCAAGGTGTTTGAGTGTAGAGAATTTTTCCGGTTAGAGAATAGCTCATTTTATTGCGTATATTTATTGGCGTTCATTGCTAAGGGTATGGACTTTCAGGAATGCGATCCGGTACAGAAGTTGGGATAGCCATAGGCCAAACAGGATCCAGCCGATGCAGGCGGGGTAAAAGACCAGGCGCATGGTATTGTCCAGATCCTGGGAGCCGAAAGCTGGATTGCCGCCGTTGCCCGGATGCAGACTAGAAGTCAGCCGAGGGATTACAAACAGCAAAGGTCCCAGAGAGGCAAAACCGAAAATATTGTAGATGGCACCAATGCGGGCTTCGCGTTCGGTATCGTCAAAGGAACTGCGGAGGACAAAGTAAGCAGCGTACATTAATACCGCGACTGCGGCCATGATGAGTTTAACGTCCATGGGAAAATATTGTCCCCAGGTATGTTTGGCCCATAGGCCCCCGGTGACCAGTCCGAGAACGCCAAAAAAAGTTCCCGTAGAAGCATAGGCACGGGACTTGACGTCATAGGCTTCGTCCGGGCGGCGAAGGTATTTTATCCCATAAAAAACGGAGACGCCCAGCATGGCGAACATGGCGAACCACATGGGGACGTGGTAAAAAGTGTTGCGGATGGTCTCGTATAAAATATTCCGGTAGGGAAAGGCTACCCCAATATGCGGATGGACGCCCTGGATGGTCAGATTCCAATCGCCGCTATGGGCGGCGTTGACTGCGACCGTATCTCTGGATAAAAAAACGGCGTTGGGTAAAATGGATACGCCGTCGGCAGGGTCGTCGACCACGAGGGTGAGGTCTTTTACCGCATCGGAGTCGGGGAGCCAGGTAGGAAACGTAAAATCCAGTTCGAGAAGGCGGGCGTTTTTTATGCGGACGGCGCCGGCGGCGATCGCGTGCACAGAATCCATTTTTAGCCAAGCGCGGGGATTACGATACAGGGTATATCTTGAATTATATCCTTTAACGGTCAGCGTGACGCGGCTTCCCAGAAAGGCTGAACGCGGAAAAACGTCCGCAACGCCGGTTTTTAAGGGAAACAATAGCCCGGCCGTCAGGCTATATAATAACAGGACGCAGGCGAGCGATTTCCACCAAAAACCTTTCATACAATGCGAGTAGAGAAATTAAAAAATCAATGATTCGCTTAATCCCGCCAAAGATAAGGAAACAATATAAACGACAAAGAAATCATTATAGCGTCGATGGAAATGAGGATCAGGACGTCTTTTCCGATAGCGGTATCCTGAAATAGCCTGAGGGCGTTAGCAGAAATTTTTACGGTCGTGATCAGGACGGGAATAATGACGGGAAATCCTAAAATGGCCATGAGGGTAGCGCTGTTGCGGGCTTTTACTGCCAAAGCGGAAACGAAAGTGAAAGAAATTGCGAGGCTGGCGCTGCCCAGCGCAAGGATACCAAAGAACATCCAGGTATCCTTTACGGGGTTGCCGACAAAAACGGTCATGAAAAAGTAGGTCGCCAGGTTGATCGCGAATAACAACAGGATATTATATACAATTTTGGAAAAAATAACGGCGACGGGATCGGCGAGGGTATAATAATAGAGCTCGCGCGCGGCGCTTTCAGGAACGAAACTTTTCACTAGGGCGTTGGCCGAGCCGAACAGGGTAATGATCCAAAAGAGGGTGTTCCAAACGTTGGGCGCTACTTTGACGGAAGCCATGAAAACGACGAAAACGGTCGAAACGACGTATAAAACGACGCCACCGACTGCGTAGCGGCTTCGCCACTCTAATACGGCTTCTTTTTGCAGGAGGAACCAGAACTCTTTAATCAATTATAAATGGTAAATTATAAATGGTAAATTATAAATGGTAAATTATAAATGGTAAATTGTTTATAATTAAGGGATTGCATGCAATTAATTAAAGTGAGAAATTAACTACTAAAGGCTAATAGCTAATGGTTCCCTTACAATTCCAGGAGGCCTTCGGGGAGTTCCATCATGATGAGCTTTCTTTTTTCATCGATCTTTACGATAAAATGATCGTTGAGGGGGATTAGGGTTTCGCGATCGTCGATTATAACGACGGCCATGAGTTGTTGAGGGTATTCGGCGATTTCGGTTATTTCTCCTATTTCTTTGCCGTTGTCATAAATTTTGAACCCCATGCAGTCTTCGAGGGTAAATCCGGCGGCAGCTTTGGTCTCGTTAGCGATCTTTAGATCGGAAGCGCGGACGAATATTTCTTTGGAAGCGACGGTCAAAGCAGTATCTGGTCCGTCGATCCCTTCTAGTTTTGCAATGATGTGGTTGCCAACACGCATATCCTGTACGAAAAAAGGGGTGGGTTTTCCTTTTAAATCCAGCAGGATCACGTCGGTTTCCAGCAGGTCGTCCAAGTAACGCTCTTCTATTTCCATTTTGATCTCGCCCTTCAGACCGTGGGGTTTTTTGGTGTAGCCGACGGAAACCAAATCTGTCATATTTAATAGTAAATGATAAATTGTAATTGGTAAATGATCTGTTTCTATGATTAATTAAACGAGACAATGGTTTGTTTGAGGATATAGCCTTTTTGGGCGCGTTTTTCCCAGGGAATGGTATTGTCCAGGTTTTGGGAATCGACAATCTTTTGTTGTTTGTAAACAAGGCCGACGTTCTTGGCGTATTTTTCGAGCCAATATCTTTTTTCCGTCAGGATCGTGGAATCGGTTTGGGATAAAACGGTGGCTACGTCGGGAAAAGCGACCGCGCCCACCTGTTCGGGTTTGCCGTAGCTTTCAACGTCGGATTGCCAGTTCCAGCGTTTTTTAGAGATGAGTTCAATATTTTCGCCCGCTACTTCAAGTATTACGAGCGAATCGATCAGGATATCGCCGCTCCAGGACGTTTTTGTAATAAAAGTTAACGGTACTTTGATGAAGGTCAGGTTATTGTCGGTGCGAAGCGCTACGTCGCGGGTAACGGCGGCGGCGGAAATCCCGTCAAAGGTCCAAGGCAAAGAATCGGTAGGTCTTTTCAGGCGTTCGATGCGGTAATTGACGACGCCCGCATTATCAGTGAACGTATCGGCAATGGTCTCTTTTAATTGGAAACGAAAGGAATCGACTTTGATCTGGCCGCCGGGGAGGGGATGATAAGCAACCGAATCGATCTGGAAGATCTTATATTTTCCTATTTGCAGGGGAAAATAGTCCAGTCCGTTTTTAACGCCGATTTCCGTTTCGTTCTTGGAACAGGCGAAAAAAAACGCCGCGCCTGCCGATAAAAGCAATAAAATTTTAAGGTTCAAGATTTTAGCGTTCATGCTATTGATTGGATAAGGCCATTTCAAGAGATTTAACCACTGGTAAACCGCTTCCGTATATAATACCTCCGCCAACCACGTCGTCTCCTTCATAGAATACGGCAGACTGGCCGGGGGCGACGCCTTTCACGTTAGCGTAGAACTCAACTTCTACTTGGTCGTCCGACGCCGTTAATTTACTCAAAGCGCCCGGATCGTTATAACGGATCTGGGTGACCACTTCCAACCCTTGCGGCGCGGACGCGTATTTCATCCAGTTGAGTCTACCCACTTTAACGCCGTTGCGGGATAATTCGTCGAGTTCGCCCAGCGCTACGGTGTTGGTCGCGGGATCAATTCGGGTAACAAACATAGGTTTTCCGAACGTACCGCCCAGGCCTTTTCTTTGGCCGATGGTAAAGAACGGATAGCCCTGATGGGTTCCAATGGTTTCGCCTTGGGCGTTGACAAAACGTCCGCCCTGCACTTTCGCTTCCAGGCCGGGAACGCGGCGTTTTAGGAATCCCCGGTAATCATTGTCGGGGACAAAGCAGATCTCAAAACTTTCCGCTTTCCGGGAAAGATCCTCATAGCCAGAAGACCGGACATATTGACGCACTTCGGGTTTAGTCATATAGCCCAGCGGGAAGCGGCTTCTTTGGAGGCATTCCTGGTTCAGGCCCCATAGAACATAGGACTGGTCTTTTTGTACGTCGACGCCTTTAGTAATAAATTTTCTGCCGGCCTGTTCGTTGATGATCGCGTAATGCCCCGTGGCAATAAAGGCGCAATCCATCGCGTCCGCTCTTTTGAGCAGCGCGCTCCATTTAATATGGGTATTACACAATACGCAGGGATTGGGGGTGCGTCCGGCCAAGTATTCGTCGACAAAATTATCGATAACGTAATCGCCGAACTCTTCGCGAATATCTACAATGAAATGATGGAAACCCATTTTGACGGCGACGGCGCGCGCGTCGTTGATGGAATCGAGGCTGCAACACCCTGTTTCTTTTTTCGATCCCCCGGAATTGGCGTAATCCCAGGTTTTCATGGTGATCCCCACGACTTCGTATCCTTCTTCGTGGAGCATCATCGCGGTAGCAGTACTGTCGATCCCTCCGCTCATGGCCACTAAAACCCGACCGTTTTTACTCATGATCTGAATGTCTCTTTAACGCGCTGCAAAATTACGGAAAATAATGTTAAATGGTAAACGCAAAATGGTAAACGCAAAAACGTATGGCGACGAATGATTGTTTTTATCTGAGTATCAACTTTGTTATTGCATTCTATTGGACAAGCGGTACCGATATCAGGGCATGCGGAATAATTTTTTGAAAATAAGTTTGCATATAAAAATAATATCCCCTACATTTACGCTTGGTTTCACGCCATAAACATACTAAAAACAACTACTATGAGGACCTTATCTTTTCTCTTGCCCGTTCTGTTATGGATGACGGCTTCCACTGTTGGCTTATCCGAAGAATATGGGATGGCCGCCATGTATTCGCCCCGCTTTGAAGGAAGCCGAACCGCGAATGGCGAAATATTTAAACACGAACAGTACACGGCCTCCCATAAGACGCTCCCATTTGGCTCCAAAGCGCGAATTACGCGGCTTGATAATAATCGTTCTGTCGTCGTCCGGATCAACGACCGCGGGCCGTATGTCAGCAACCGCGTCACTGATCTTTCTAAGGCCGCCGCCGAACGTTTGGGCTTTTCCTCCGACGATCAGGAAATCGAAGTAAAATTTGAAGCCATCGACGAGGGGGAAGCCGGACCGCGCGTCTCGGCCCCCGTTACTCCCTCGCTCCCGCCGGTAGAAGACGCGTTGACGGCCAAAGGAATTACGGAACCTAAAAGCGTCCCGAAAGAATTTAAAACCATTACCCGCGCGCCAAAGAAAACGGTTACCCGCGAACATCCGGTAGCGTTCGACGTTTCTGGGGTCTATAAAATCAAACTCAATAAACCGGGTTCCAAAGGTTTTGCCGTACAAATTGCTTCCGTCAACAGCCAGGAAAATATGCTGCGCTACGTCGCCGGCCTGGAACGTCGCTATTATGAAAACATCTTAGTTAACGTGGATAAAAAGGGCGAGGACGCCCAGGGATTTAAAATATTCCTTGGCCCATTCGGCGATAAAATCGCCGCCGAATCTTATCTGCGGTCGCTGAAAAAAAAGGGCCTTAAAGGATTTGTTGTGGATTTAGGAAAGTTTAAGTAAGTTTATTGAGGAGGGATGAGTTATAAAGGGCTGTAATTTTGATTAAAATAAATAAGAAAAATGATTGACGAAAAACCAAAGCCAGAGATTATTATTGTAACTAAATAATTTGCATTTTCAGTAAGAATTATTCGGTTATACAAGACAATAAATTGGATAAAGGACCTTATTAATACCAATTTTTGAAAGCGGGGCGGCTCTTAATTGAGCCGTCCCGCTGTTTTTATCCCTTCATCAAATATTGATCTCCGCTTCGAGGGGCAGAAAATCGTTGACAAGCTAAAAATATGAACGCTTTATTTAGTTCCTTTAATTAAGGATTATCATTTACCATTTACCGTTTACAATTTACCATTAATGTTGTTTAACGTACATCACCGATTTCACCGCCTGAATAATTTTAGCCGGATTAGGTAAAAAAGCTTCTACGTAGGGGGCGGAGTAGGGGAGCGAGACGTCGGCGCTGTTGACGCGGACGACGGGGGCGTCGAGGTAATCGAAAGCGTATTTCTGGATCTCGTAGGCAATCTCTGCGGAAATGCCGAACATAGGCCACGATTCGTCGACCACGATGAGGCGGTTGGTTTTCTTGACGGATTCGACGATGGTATGGAAATCAAGGGGACGGATGGTGCGCAGGTCGATGATCTCGGCTGAAATCCCTTCTTTTTCCAGTTCCATGGCAGCGTAACAACATTCGATCACCATTTTGTTGAAAGAAACGATCGTCACGTCCGTTCCCGGGCGGCAGATCTTGGCGACGCCAATGGGGACCAGGTATTCTTCTTCGGGGACCAGTCCAAATTCAGGGTAGGGGAGCGGCTTATCGGCGCCGGAGCGATCTTTACCGAGGAAGGAGTTTTCT
>JBBRMZ010000196.1:0-8697 GCA_038230555.1 Chitinophagales bacterium | reverse complement strand
TATTGAAATCGTCAATGGAGATGATTTCTTTGAGCGGCGCGTAAGCGACGGCGGGTGTCGCGGGCGTTTCTGAAGTTGCGGCTTCAGCGGACGACGGATCGTTGGCCTCCAGTTTAGCGACCTGGGCGTCGATGACGTCGTCGGTAATGCGACTGAATAAATGGATTGGCTCTCCTAAAGTAGTTCCGGTTTCGATGAGCGGTTTGCCCGCTCGCAACATATCCAGACAGGCGTCCCATTCGCCGCGGTCGGTCAGCGCCGTAAGGTTAAGGAGCGACCTGATCTTTTCGGAAGCGAACGGAAGAAACGGTCGCAGGGCTACAGAAAGCGTCGCTACAATTTGTAAACCCAGGTTCAAAACGGCGGCCACGGACGCCGGATCGTCTTTGATCCTTTTCCAGGGCTCGTTGTTTTGCAAAGACTGGTTGCCAAAGGAGGAAATCTCCATCACGCCCTGCAAAGCCCCCCGGAAATCGTATTTTTCAATGCGTGCTCCTACCTGTTCCATTTTTTCGGCGATTGTTTTCATTTCTGAGACCATCGTTCCCCGAGCCTGCGGGCTGGCGCCTGAAACGATATTTTGGCCGGACTCAACGGCGGGAACTTTTCCTTCAAAATATTTATGCGTCAGCACGACAACGCGGTTGATGAAGTTGGCGAGGTTATTAACCAGCTCGGTATTATTGGTTTCCTGGTAGCCTTTCCAGGTAAAATCGGAATCCTTTTGTTCCGGCATATTTTTGATCAGGTTATACCGGAGTTCGTCCTGCTTACCCGGAAACGCTTCCAGGTATTCGTGCACCCACACCGCCCAGTTGCGGGAAGTGGACATTTTGCGCCCCTCCAGGTTCATAAACTGGTTGGCGGGAACATTTACAGGCAAAATATAATCCCCGTGCGCTTTCAGAATGGCCGGAAAGATCAGGCAGTGAAAAACAATATTGTCTTTGCCGACAAAATGGATCAGGGCGGTATCTTTGGCCTGCCAGTAGGGCTTCCAGTCTTTTCCCTCGTTTAGACCCCATTGTTTGGTCGCTGAAATATATCCGATCGGCGCGTCCATCCAGACGTAAATTTTCTTTCCTTCGTGGCCTTCAATATTGTGCGGCACGTCTATCCCCCAGTCGAGATCGCGGGTCATAGCCCGCGGATGAAGGCCCGCCTCCAGCCACGACCGGCACTGACCCAGCACATGCGCTTTCCAATCCGACGGATCGTGTTGTTGTTCGCCGTCCAAAACGCCGGTTTCGACCCATTCCGTCAGCCATTGATTATATTTATCTAAAGGCAGGTACCAATGGAAAGTAGTTTTCAACACAGGCGTCTCGCCGCTTAGTGTAGACCGGATCGGCGGCAGCAATTCCATCGGGCTTAGGGTTGTTCCACAGCGCTCGCATTGGTCGCCGTAGGCTTCCGGGTTTCCGCAGTTCGGGCAGACGCCCACAATATAGCGGTCGGCCAGAAACTGGTTTGCAGACGCGTCGAAATATTGCTCGGACTCTTTTTTCTCAAATTGACCCTTGTCGTTGAGCGTATTAAAAAACTCCTGCGTCGTCTCCGTATGGATTGGCGAAGAGGTGCGGTGAAAAATATCAAACGAGATCCCCATACCCTCAAACGTTTTCCGGAACATCGCGTCGTATTTATCAATAATCTCGCGCGGCGTGATCCCTTCTTTCTTAGCGCGAATCGTGATAGCGGCCCCGTATTCGTCGGAACCGCAAACCCAAACGACGTCCTTACCGGTCAGCCGCAAATACCGGACAAAAATATCGGCGGACAAATAAGCGCCGGCAATGTGGCCCACGTGGAGTGGACCGTTGGCGTAGGGGAGCGCGGAAGTTATAAGATAGCGGGCTGGAGACGACATAAGTAACAGGCGGTTGGTACGGTAAAAAACAATATATTACTACAACTTGAATGCGCCCGAACGGGCGTCCGCATTAAAAAATGAAGCGCTAAAGGTAACGCTATTTGAATATCCGGCGAAGTAAAAAGAATTAGCGTTCTTTTTCTAAAATATTTTTCTTTGAAAAAACTATTTCAGCCGTCCGGAAAGGCCTTTTTTTTGGAAAACGAAAATATGAAATATTATCGTATTAGTTACATTAGAAGCGTAGAGGAGCGGCGATAAAGCGCCCTGAATTGCGTAAATATTTCCTCGTTTTATTTATTTTTATATGCGTTAACCTATGGCGCTATTTTTTGTATCCGCGCCATTGCAGCAATAATTTTAGCTATAATGACTCCTTTTGTCGACTTATTACTTATCTTTTGATTAAAATTCCATTTTAAATCCCGCCAAAGCTCCCGTTTATTATAAATCCAGCAATCTTTTATTGTCGTAAGCATTTTAGCCGATCTGAATTATTTATTCAAACAGGTCTTACAATCCATAATTTTTATAAAACACTTTAAATTTTTATTTCAATGAAAGAAACGCAAAAAAATGAAACTATGGTTAGCGATAACTTTAGTTTTATGCAAAAAGGATTTCACCGTCGGGAATTTATCCGCTATTCGGGTTTGGCGGGAGCGGCCATAGCAACCGGGCTTACTTTAGACGCCTGCAGTAAAGATACCTCCATTTCCAGTAACGGCGTCAATTTCGGAACCGGCGATTACGTCATCTTAAATTTCGCTTACGCGCTGGAACAGTTGGAAGCCGCTTTTTATACCAAGTTAATCTCCAGCCCTTATTCGGGAATGTCGGCGGCGGAGTTAACGCTTCTAACCGACGTCCGCGACCATGAGATTGCGCACCGCGAATTCTTTAAAGCGGCGCTCGGTTCCAACGCCATACAGGATTTAACCATTAATTTTGCAAGCATCGACTTCACCAGCCGCGATAACGTATTGAATGCCGCCAAAAGCTTTGAAGACCTCGGCGTATCGGCTTACAACGGAGCCGGACGGTATATTAAAGACGCTAATTATTTAACGTTAGCGGGGAAAATTGTTTCCGTAGAAGCCCGCCATGCGGCATATATCCGGGATCTAATCTCTAACGGGTCTTTTGCCGATAGTTCTGTCATCGACGCCAACGGTTTAGATACTTCCAGAAAACCGAGCGTGGTAATTGCCATGGCTTCCGCTTATATCACCACCAAACTCGACGCCTCCACTTTGCCCGCTTAAATTCTTTCATTTTCAAAAAAATAAATAATGAATATCAACGATATTATCAGTTCCGTCAGCGAACACGATCCGGAAATATACGGACGGCTTGATACCCGCCGTCAGGCCATGCGCTCATTTGCCGGAATAGGCAAAAAACTAACGCTTGCCTCCATCCCGCTCGCTTTAAGCGCCATGTTTCAAAAAGCATACGGTCAAACCACAACAACGCCCGCAATTTTGGATACGTTTAATTTTGCGTTGACGCTGGAATATTTAGAATACCGTTTTTATCAAAAAGCGGTCGATACCACAAACCTGATCCCGCTTGGCGCGCAACTGACCGCCATTACGTCAATCAGGAACAACGAACAGGCGCACGTAAATTTTTTAAAAGCGACGATAACGAAATTGGGCGGAACGCCGGTTGCAGAACCTACATTTGACTATTCAGCCGGAAAAGGCTCGGGAAACGGGCCGCTTAAAGCGGTTTTTACCGATTATGCTACTTTTCTGGCCGTGGCGCAGACGTTTGAAGATACGGGAGTTCGGGCCTATAAAGGTCAGGCTGGCAACCTGTTAGGTCAGGGAGATTTACTGGAAGCAGCCCTCAATATTCACTCTGTCGAAGGACGCCACGCTTCCCACATTCGCCAAATGCGTAAACTGAATAATTTTGGAACCGTTAAACCCTGGATTACGGGGAACGACCCGGGCGTCGGATCGGCCAATTCTTTGGTGCAACCAAGTTACGACGGGGAAGATAATACAGTTCAGGCCGGCGTCTCAATTGTGAATATTGGCGGGAAAGGAACTTCTGCCACCGCGGCAAGCGAAAGTTTCGACGAGCCTTTAACTAAATCGCAGGTGTTGGCAATTGTAAATCCGTTTATAGTTTCATAAACAAGGAAAATATCCGCATCGGCAATTCCCGTTGGGACGTTGGGTTAATGCTTAATTCAATTCTTGCGGCGGATTGCCGATTTTTTTTTCTTAAGACTATGACATAAAACACAGGTTAAAACTCTAAAAAGACCACTTTCCCCTCTAACGGGAAATGCACACCCGTATAAATCCGTTTTACCTGAAAGATACTTTCCAAAGCCATCCGGACAAAGTTCAAACAATCCGCTTGTTTACGCGCTTCCTGCTTTAATTTTTGAATATCAGAAACAAGCGAATTGTGATTGATTAAAACCAAAATCTCCTTATCCGATCTCCAGACAAAATCAACGACGGTTTCAAAAAGCCGGCCAAAAGGATGAGACCGCACAGGATAACGGCGCTCCAAATCCGCGCCCGCAATACGGGAGCCGTACTTTTGAAAGAACCGGTCAGTCCGTTCCACAAAATCCGAAGCTTCGGCGCCGTCCTCCGCTTTAAATCTTCGAATAATGGCGCCGGCCATCGTCAGCCGTTGATCGACGGGGTCGGCAACTTCGTCGGCGACAAAAAAAACGCCGAGCGCCTTAGTCATCAGCGAAATCAGATCTGTCGTCCTGACGTGTAGGGGTTCGGTATATTGTTCTGGTTCAAGAATTCGATATTGATTCGGTTGAAGAAAATGTTCTTTATCTAAGTGGATTTTATAAGGCTTATGTTCCTGTCTGCCCGATCTTTTCTGAAAAAAAGGAAAATCAGCCGGTTCAACCGCCGCCGTCGTAAAGTCGACCGGGTAAGTGAAAGAGGTATAGTTTTTAGGAAGATAGTTTCCTTTCCATTCAAAGGAAGATTCGTCGCCCGCTTCCAAAATGGGCAGGTCGTCGTTCCCATTGTGCCAGACGCGGTTGAGCCAGCGCGCCGGATTTTTAGTGGTTGGTAGGATCAAATAATCGCGGGCGCGGGTAAAACCGACGTACAGAAGCCGGACGTCTTCGTCTAAAGCGCGTTTTTTTGCCAGCGCTTTGGCGATAGACTGATCAACTTTTTCTTCGAGCAAAGTTTTTCCGATCTGGTCGCTGTACGGGTTAATCCAGTACCGGATCCATCGATAAGCCAAAACGGCCTCAAGGTCGACCTCGTCGCGTTCCAAAACAACGCTTACGCCAAAAACGTCGTCCCGCATTTTGGATTCAAGGCTATGGCAGACAACGATCGGAAATTCCAGACCTTTACTTTTATGATAGGTCGTCACATACACGGCGTCGGGACTTTCCCCGGCGCTTTGCAGATCTTTGCCGTCGTCGCTCAACTCCCGGAGCCGGAGCAATAAACCGCTTAAAGAAGCGGCCGTATGAGTGCGGTTGCAGGATTCTTCATATTCAACGGCGTACCGCCGGAGCATATCGACGTTTTCCAGCCTTTTATGAGCGGCGCCATAAGCCGCAATGATCCTGCGGAGATCAAGTTCCTCGACGAGCGCATTGACAATCTCCGTCGGAGACAATTCGGCGGTGCGCAGCCGGAATTCATTTAGTTGAGCGATAAAAGGTTGATCTGCGGCCCATTTCCAGTCAAAACCGTCGCCGCCGTTTGAATCCAGGAAAGACAGCCGGTCTTCCAAAACTTCGGTTAGCGAACGCCGCAGCCCAAGCGTTAATATTTCGGCGACTGCCAGCGAATCGCCGCGGTTGAGCATATACCGGAGGCAGGCCGTAATTAACCTGATTTCGGAAGTTTTCATTAATCCGGCCCCTGCAATAGCGGCCTTGACGCCCGCCCGTTCGAGCGCCTGCGCGACCTGTACGCATTCGTCGTTTCTGCGGCAGAGAACGGCAATATCCCCCGGAACTGCCTTTCTCCATTCAGGAGTTCCCTTCACCGAAACCAAAGGCGAACTTTCTAGCAGTTGCACGATGCTCCGCGCGATACAGTTTTCGATCCACCCTTTACTCGTTTTATTAGATCCGTCCTCTCGGCAAAAATCCCAATGCACCATCGGCAGGTGCGTCAGATCCATCGGGTCCAAATCGCGTTCGGGTTCAATCCGGACGGGATTCAACACAATTTGCTCTTCGGGCAATTGCGAAGAAAACGAAAAGGCGCGGGTGAAAATGGAATTAGCGGCGTGTACCAGGTCGGCGCGGGAACGGTAGGACTCGCTTAATATATTTTCTTTCCGGACGCCCATTTTATCCACGATCGCTTTCATGATTTTTGGGTCCGCGCCCCGGAAACCATAGATCGACTGCTTGGGATCGCCTACCCAAATGGCGATTTTGGCCATCCGGCTTAGTTTCAGGAATATCTCCAACTGCAACGGACTGGTATCCTGGAATTCGTCGACGAGCAGCAACTCCAGTTCTTCCCGCAGCGCCTCCCCTACTTTCGGATGATCGAGCAGGCGGTCGATATGGGTTTCCATATCCGTATAATCAATCAGGCCCCGTTGTTTTTTATAACGTTCAAATTCGGTCATGGCGTCAACCGCCAGGTCGAAAACCGATTCGATGAACCCGGAAATATCTTCGTGGAACTGCGGGAAGGCCAGGTGGGTTCGCACAAATTCATGAAGATCGGTCATCGCCTCAACGCTTTTTTTAGCGACGGCAATTTTAGTCAGTTTAGCCCAGTCGTGCCACGGCAGAAATTGATTAAATTGAACGTCCGCAACGAACCTTTTCATTTCCGTAACGGCCTCGAGAGTAACTTTGGTTTTATCAGCTCCGCTCTCAAGGTCCTCGATCGTCGTTTTCAACAATTCCTTTAGCCAGAAGTAATTGTTTTCCATGCGCGATCCGTCCGGTTTTTCCAGAAAATCCCCGAAGGTTTCTATGGAAAGTCTTTTGCTTTTTTCCAGGATCTCCCGGTCAAAATTATTGGCCCGGGCCAGATCGACCACCGTCTTTATATCTTTTCTCCAGTCGTATTCTTTATCCCGTTTGAAAAACCCCAGAGCTTTCCCCAAGCGGTTCAGGTTTTCTATTTTTTCCGGCTGTAGTATTTGCGCCATCGAAGCGTTAAACATTTTCTGCGCGTCTTCTTCGGCCAATATTTCCACCTGAGGCGAAACGCCCGCTTCAAAAGCAAACCGTTGAAGCAGTTTGACGCCCAGCCCGTGCACCGTTCCGATCAGCGCGTTATTGAGCTCGTCAGCCACGCTGAAAAGTCCTTCCTCCAATAATTTGGTTTGCACCCGTTGTTGCAATTCAGCAGCCGCTTTGTTAGTGAAAGTTGCGGCGATCACGCCCGCCGGGTTTACCCCGTTCTGCAAATGTTTGAACAGGTCGTTCACCAGCCGGTACGTTTTGCCGCTGCCGGCCCCGGCGGAAATAATGGTAATATTCATTGAAAGCTATGAGCTGTCAGCCTTCAGCCTTCAGCTACGGTATGATAGACAGTTTGGAAATTAATCTAATAGATGTTGGGCTTCGACCGATTATGCTATTTCCAAATTTTGAAAACAAAATCTTTTAAAATTTCTCCTACAAAGAAAAACCCTTCAACCGAGAATACCAAACTAAACTTAAAAACAGTTATATGAAAGATATTTATCGCTATTGAAACAAAGGCGCGCTCGCGATTTTAGCCCTTAAAAAAGCCCTTTCCCCCAAATCCGCTTTTTTTTCTTTACTTTTGTATCCGGCTAACCCGGTATATAGCCATAAATAATAAAAAATCGCCGCCGCGGAAATAAGTTCCCGGTTTTATATAGTAAGAAGAAGAAAAAAGTGCTCCCTTACTTTCACAATTTTATGAAAATAAAGCAATGATGAAAATAATAACTCATCATTCATCATTTAGCATTTAGCATTTATTTATGATTTCCATTCGTCGTTTGCTGGGTTATGTGCAGCGTTACCGGACCAACGTAGCGCTCAATATAGCCTGCAATATTGCGATGGTGTTCTTTTCGATAGCCAGCATCCCCGCGCTGATTCCGTTCCTGAACATCCTGCTGGGTAAAGAAATTCCGCCCGTCGCCCGGCCTCAATGGGCATGGAAATTTGACGCCGTCAAGGATTTCGGCAATTATGAGCTTGGCCGGATCGTTGCCGATTATGGAAAAGAGCGGGCGCTCGTGTACGTATGCGTATTGATCGTCCTGATCTTTTTCCTGAAAAACCTTTTTCGCTACCTCTCCGCTTATTTTATTATCCCCATGCGCAATGGGGTGATCCGCGATATTCGCAGCCAGTTGTTCGAAAAAACCCTGCGCCTTTCCCTTTCCTATTTTTCCGAAGAACGCAAAGGCGACCTGATCTCGAGGGTCTCTTCGGACGTAGGAGAAATAGAATGGAGCATTCTGAACGTGCTGGAAACCGTCGTCCGGGAGCCGTTAATGATCGCAGGGTCGCTGGGTTTTATGATCTACCTGAGTCCGTCGCTGACCCTGTTTGTGTTTGGCTTGCTACTCTTTACGGCGTTCATCATTGGCGGGATCGGTAAAACCTTAAAAAAAGAATCGTCCGCCATTCAGAATAAAGCGGGCGAACTGGTTTCGATTTTAGAAGAGACCCTGTCTGGGATGCGGGTGATCAAAGGATTTAACGCGGAACGTTATCAGTCCGCCAAGTTTGACGACGTCAATAATTCGTTCCGGCGCTTATCTACTAAAATGTTGCGCCGCCGCGATCTTTCCTCGCCGATGACCGAGTTTCTGGGCGTCGCGGTGGTTTCTGTGCTGATCTGGTTTGGCTT
>JBBRMZ010000195.1:0-8719 GCA_038230555.1 Chitinophagales bacterium | reverse complement strand
CGCAAGCATCAGTCGCTCAACTGGAAAACGCCCAAAGAAGTTTTTGATCAACATAATACATAATTTATCGTATCTTTAAATCACATTGACTCCACCTTAATTTTAGTTAAAATTTGTCCTAAGAATGGGGAGTACCTCACCCTTCCTTGCCAACGTTGATCCAGTTCATGCCGTCAAACATCCTTACTGTGGCTTTACCGCCAGTCCCATAATTCCCCTCATCAGTATATGCCACATACGGCGTCGAACCGCTGAAAGCTAAAGAGTTGAAATAGGCTATTGTTGACGACGCGCCCGCCGTTCCAACTGTTACCCAGCTAGCGCCGTCAAATTTCTTCACCATTACTTTTGCATCATTTCCATAATCCGTATAAGCCACATACGGAGTCGGACCGTTGGAAACCAAAGTGACAAAATCGGCTTCTCCAGCGGAGAAGCCCGCCGTTCCTACTGTGACCCAATTAATCCCGTCAAATTTCATTACTGTGGCTTTTCCGCCATTTACATGATCCGTATAAGCCACATACGGCGTCGAACCGCCGAATGCCAAAGATATGAAAATAACTTGTCCAGCGGAGAAGCCCGCCTTTCCGACGTTGACCCAGTTTGCACCGTCGAACTTCATTAAGCTCGCCCTTTCACTATTTTTATCCACATAGGCTACATACGGAGTCGAACCGCTAAAGGCTAGCGAGCTCATAGAGACATATCCAGGCACGAAATCGGCGGTTCCGACGACGTTCCATTGCTGCGCTTTTACGCCCGCGGGCGTAGTCAAGGCGCTCAGAAAAAGCAGGGCGAAAACGGCGCGCACTACGATTGTTCGGACGCGCCCGGCGCGCGCCGAAAAAGGAGCTTCCGCGGCTCGCATTGTTAAAGTAAGATAAAACGCGCTAATAGCACAGATGGATTGTTTATTCCTCATGATCAAATGATAGTTAAAGTAAATGAAAATAAAAAAGACAGGAGTTGATAATATTTTACCAGGCATTGAAAAAAGGAGACGTCCAACGTCAGGGCTTTAGCGCGAGGGTAGAAAGAAATTTGTTAAGCGTAATAAACGGCGACCCCGGCGGTCGCCCTTCATTTCTCATTCCTTAAACACCTGCTGCACTGCGGTTTCCCCCGCAGCCTGGGCTTTGATCAGATATATTCCGGCGGGGAGGGCGGACAGATCCAATTGGGCAGCCGAGGCCTTTTTCATCAGCAGGCGACCGTCTAAGTCGAATACTTCTATCAAATCCACCGGAGCTTTTTCGCTTGCTACCGAAACCATGCCGCGCGTTTGGGTCGGGAGTATACGGAGGCTCCTTTTGCCGGAACCGGAGGCAATCGCCGCGGTCTCTGAAAACAGATCAAACTTTTGCACCGTGGTTTTACCTTTGAAATTCCCAAAAACCGAATACGCCACATACGGCGTCGAGCCATTGAATGCCAAAGATATACCTTCGATCTCGCCAGCGGAGAACCCCTCCTTTCCAACGGCGACCCAATTGGTTCCGTCGAATTTCATCATAGTGACTTTATTATCAATCCCCCCCTCCCCATATGCCACATAAGGCGTCGAACCGCTGAACGCTAAAGAGAGAGAATTTACTTCTCTAACGGAAAAACCTGCCGCGCCGACGGCTACCCAATTTGTTCCGTCGAACTTCATCACCGTGGCTTTATACGCGTTTGATCCCCCTTCTTGATACGCCACATACGGCGTCGAACCGCTGAAGGCTAAAGAAATAGTATAGACGTCATAAATCGAGAACCCTTCCTTGCCAACGTTGATCCAGTTCATGCCGTCAAACATCCTTACTGCGGCTTTATCACCACTTAAATTATCCCTATAAGCCACATACGGAGTCGGACCGTTGAAAACTAAAGAGACTAAAGCGGCTTTTCCAGCGGAGAAGCCCTCCGTTCCGACTGTTACCCAGCTAGCGCCGTCAAACTTCTTCACCATTACTTTTTCATCATTTCCATAATCCGTATAAGCCACATACGGAGTCGGACCGTTGAAAACTAAAGAGACAAGATCGACTCCCCCAGCGGAGAAGCCCGCCGTTCCTACTGTGACCCAACTAATCCCGTCAAATTTCATTACTGTGGCTTTATAACCATTTGAAACATCATTATACGCCACATACGGCGTCGAACCGCCGAATGCCAAAGATATGAAAACAATTTGTCCAGCGGAGAAGCCCGCCTTTCCGACGTTGACCCAGTTTGCACCGTCGAACTTCATTAAGCTCGCCTTTCCACTATTTTCATTGTCCTCATAGGCTACATACGGAGTCGAACCGCTGAAGGCTAGCGAGGTCATAGAGACATATCCAGTCGCGAAATCCGCCTTTCCGACAACGTTCCATTGCTGCGCTTTTACGCCTGCGGGCGTAGTCAAGGCGCTCAGAAAAAGCAGGGCGAAAACGGCGCGCGCCGCGATTGTTCGGACGCGCCCGGCGCGCGACGAAAAAGAAACTTCCGCAGCTCGCATTGTTAAAGAAAGATAAAACGGGCTGCTGGCAGTGTTGGATTGTTTATTCTTCACGATCAAATGATATTTAAAGTAGATGAAAATAAAAAAGACAGGAGTTAATAATATTTTAACAGGCATTGAAAAAAGGAGACGTCCAACGCCAGGGCTTTAGCGCGAGGGTAGAAAGAAATTTGTTATGCGTAATAAACGGCGACCCTGGCGGTCGCCCTTCATTTCTCATTCCTTAAATACTTTTTGTGCCGCGGTTTCTCCCGCAGCCCGGGCTTTTATCAGATACATTCCGGCGGGGAGGGCGGACAGATCCAATTGAGCAGCCGAGGCCTTTTTCATCAGCAGGCGACCGTCTACGTCGAACACCTCTATCAAATCCACCGGAGCTTTTTCGCTCGCCACCGAAATCATTCCGCGCGTTTGGGTCGGGAATATACGGAGGCTCCCATTGCCGGAACCGGAGGCGACCGCCGCGGTCTCTGAAAACAGATCGAACTTTTGCACCGTGGCTTTATTGCTATTTCCTCCATCCCCATACGCCACATACGGCGTCGAGCCATAAAAGGCTAAAGAGATGTCAAAGGCTACACCCGCGGAGAACCCCGCCGCGCCGACGTTGACCCAGCTCGCTCCGTCGAACTTCATCACCGTGGCTTTTTCGCTAGTTGCTCCATCCTTATACGCCACATACGGCGTCGAGCCATTGAAGGATAGAGAGGTGTTATCGACTTCACCCGCAGAAAACCCCGCCGCGCCGACGCCGACCCAGTTTGTTCCGTCGAATTTCATCACCGTGGCTTTTCGGCTATTCGCAAAATCCGAATACGCCACATACGGCATCGAGCCATAAAAGGCTAAAGAGGTATAAAAGGCTCTTCCTGCCGAGAACCCCGCCTTGCCGACGCTGACCCAATTGGTTCCGTCGAACTTCATCATCGCGGCTTTATCGCCATTCCGTGCATCCGAATACGCCACATACGGCGTCGAGCCATTGAAGGCTAAAGAGATGAAAGTGGCTGATCCTGCCGAGAAGCCCGCCTTTCCGACGGCGACCCAGTTGGTTCCGTCGAACTTCATCACCGTGGTTTTACTGCCATTCCCATCATCCTCATACGCCACATACGGCGTCGTGCCATAAAAGGCTAAAGAGATGTAACCGGCTGCACCTGCGGAGAACCCCGCCTTTCCGACGGCGACCCAGTTGGTTCCGTCAAACTTCATCACCGCGGCCTTATCACTATTTCCTCCATCCGAATACGCCACATAGGGGGTCGAACCGTTGAATGCTAATGAAGTGGAAAAGGTTTTCTCTGCGGAGAACCCCGCCGTTCCGACGACGTTCCATTGCTGCGCTTTTACGCCCGCGGGCGTAGTCAAGGCGCTCAGAAAAAGCAGGGCGAAAACGGCGCGCGCCGCGATTGTTCGGACGCGTCCGGCGCGCGCCGAAAAAGCAGCTTCCGCAGCTCGCATTTTTAAAGAAAGATAAAACGCGTTATAGGCACAGATGGATTGTTTATTCTTTATCATTGAAGGAGCTTTAAGGTACATGAAAGTAAGAAAGAGAAGAGTGGCAGCGCTTAGGCGGTTGGCTGGAACTGAAACGTCCAATGCCGGAACCGCAGGATAAAGATAGGGAGGTATCTGCTACTAAAAAAATAAACTTGGGGTGGGCGTTTTTTTGTTAGTTAAAGACGGGGCGAGGCGACTGAAATTGCCCCCACATTCAAAATCAATTTAACCAGCTTCTTAGCTTATCAAAATATTCTCTCCAAACTTTTGTGAAACAGTAGTTTTTTCTTCGCCATTAATGCTGATGACTAAGGAATGGTCGAAGGGTATCCTTTCCAATAATTGTATTTGAGTGCCGATACCGATACGCAGTTTTATCAGATATTGTAGGAATGAGCTGCTGGCGTCTTTTACCGCCGCAACGCGGCACAGCTCGCCGACTTTTACATCAGCTAAATTAACCGAATAAGTTTTGGGCAATTTGCCATCTGCCTTCGGTATAGGGTCTCCATGAGGGTCATACTCTGGGAAACCCAGGAACTTATCAAGGCGGTCAGCCAAAGTGAGATCTCTTATATGTTCCAGTTCTTCCGCAATATCATGGATCTCATCCCAAAAGGAAAATTCCCTTACCGCAACCTTATTTTTTGGGGTGCGATTATGGAAAGGCGCTGCATTCTTTTTCAATCCGGAAATCGCGGGCGGAAATGGATTAAGCGGCGCTTATGGTTTGTCTGCTTCGACTAATGGGGAAACCTACCGGGTAGGTGATCCATCCCCGACTTTATACCTCGCAAGAGCATATATTCCATTCCCTTTTCAATAAAGGCTTTCAATGGACTTAAATCGCTTATTTGGGTCTTGGAAACAATAAGTCTTTGCAAATTTATCAATCCTTTTAACGGACTCAAATCGCTTATTTTGGTAGCGGCAACGTCAAGTATTTGCAATTTTACCAATGAAGTTAACGCACTCAAATCGCTTATATTTGTATCGGAAACTTCAAGTACTTGCAAATTTACCAATTCTTCTAACGGTCTCAAATCGTTGAGTTCTTTATAACTAATGTCGAGCGCAATAGCGTTATTTATTTTGGCTTCCCAGATTTCTTCCAGTACGCTAACGGAGGCACAATAGGCATAATTCTCAAAAAAAGTTTCTTTCTCGTTGGCCATCCGTGAAATATTGTAATGCGAGCCACAATTAGGAAATAAGTATTCACTTATAATTAATTGTTGTATGGCAAACAATTACCGCAAATAAACTTTTGTCGGCGTTATTGTAAATCCAAACGATGATTACCCTTAGTGCAATCGTGCCATTACATTGCCATAAATTAACGTTTTGGGCAATTGTAGCATTTATACCCCTAATACCAGTATAATTTCGATGTAAAATACAATTATAAGGCGGGCCTAATTATTTTACTTAAACAATTCGGGTAAAAAAATGCTCTTAAATGTAATCCTTGTTTAAAAGCGTTCCAAATTATTGGAACGCTTTTTTTATGAATAATAAAACGCCCCGCGCCCTTCCGCCGCGCCTTCGGCGCGGCGGTATGTAAAAATCAGCGGGACGTATCCGGCGTTTCGAGCGTATGCCGTTCAATCATTTCTTTAAAATGGACGATCTCGAACGGCTTTTCTATATACCCGTCGGCGTGTATTTTTTGGCTGATGGAAGCTATATCCGCGTTGGCGGAGAATAAAAGAATGGGTATATGGCGGGTATCCGCGTTTTGTTTAAGCGCTTGAATAGCCGCTTCGCCTCCAATATTGGGTATCCAAAGGTCCATTAAAATAAGATCAGGCTGTATAAGGGCGATATCTTCTATCACATTTTCACATCGCGTCCTCGTTTCCAACCGGTATTTTTTATTCGACAAAATAGCGGTGCATAAAAATAATATTTCAGTATCGTCGTCGTACATTAATATACATTTTTGACTAAGAAGCCCGGAATAGACAACCGGTATATTCGCTTGATTTATTTTATTCGGATACATAACAAAAGTTTTTTCCCTGCGCGCCGGAGTCGCGAAATGATTGAATGATTATTGCACAGGTATGGTAAAAATAAATACGCTACCCTGACCGGGTTGGCTTTCCGCCCATAGGCGACCCTGATGACGTTGTATGATTTCGTAGGAAATAAACAGCCCGATACCCAATCCCTGAAATTGAATAGCGTGATCTTCCACTCGATAATACTTATCAAAAATCTTTTTAAGATTTTGCGCCGGGATTCCGATGCCTGCGTCTTTCACAGAAACCTGAACTTCCCCATTTACTTCTTTGACGTCTATGCTCACTTCCGTCGCAAGCGGCGAATATTTTATCGCGTTGCTTAGCAAATTAATAACTACCTGTTGCAAGCGATCTTTATCTCCCCGTATAGTCAGATCTATTCTTCCTGTTTTTAAAATGGCGTGGTTGGGAGCAGATAGCTGCATATCTTCCACCGTATCATCGATCATCTCCTGGAAGTTGAAATGAGTAAGGGTATAATCTAACTTTCCATGTTGTATTTTACTGACGTCCAACAATTCGCCGATCAGTACCTGCAGACGGTTGACCCCGAGGGCGGCTTTTTTAATGTACAGGGTAGCGGGAGCGTTTTCTGTGTCCACAGAAAGTTCCAGCAATTGCAGATATCCTTTTACGGAGGTAAGCGGCGTTTTCATTTCATGGCTGGCAATGCTGATAAACTCGTCTTTTTGGCGCTCTTTTCTTTTCTGATCGTCTATATCCGTATGAGCGCCGATCCAAACGGTTACCTCTCCGCTATCCAATTTTCGGCCAACCCCGCGGCTTAAATGCCAGCGGTACGTCCCGTCATGCGACAAGAAACGATGCTCTAATTCAAAATCTTTTCCCGTAAGGACCGATTGGCGCCAGATTGCCCGGTTGAAACTCCAGTCATCCGGATGAACGACGCTTTCCCAACCGCTACCCTTCAACTCCTCGAAACTTTTACCGGTATATTCGTACCATTGTTTGTTCAAATAATTTACGGCGCCGAGCGCGTCGGCAGTCCAGATTTTATTCGGCGTAGCGTCGGCAAGCAATCGAAAACGGGCGGCGCTTTCTTCCTGCAATCTTTTGCCCCGCACCTGTTCGGTTACTTCGTAGCCAAATACCAGGACGCCGGATATTTTTTTATCCGGCTGATAAATAGGTTGATAGCTAAAATTAAAATACCTTTCTTCTGGTAAAAGACCTTCATCGCGCGCCAAAATAATGGGGATTTCGACGCCTACGAACGTCTCTCCCGTATTATACACGTTATCTAACAAGAGGTCGAAGCCCTGCCCTACCAACTCTGGTAAAGCTTCCAGTATGGGTTTGCCTACCAGGACGCGACTTCCGAATAATTTTTGATAAGTAGGATTGACCAAATTGTACGTATGCTTCGGGCCCTCCATGGTGCATATAAAGGCCGGCGCATTCATATAAAGATTTGAAATCATTTCAGCGTTCTGTTCCAGGATTTTGCGGCCGGAGACCAACTCGGTAACGTCGTGTGCAAACACTAAAACCCCTTTAGCCTTGCCGGTTTCTTCTACGATGGCCTGGAAATTGACGTTAACAAAACAGGCTTCCGGTTTTCCTTTGATCCTTTCTACGACCGCAGGCATTTCACGACCGATAAAAGGTTTCCCCGTTTTATATACCTGGTCCATTATTTCCACAAATCCCTGGCCTGCCAATTCGGGTAGCGCGTCAATCATTTTCTTGTCAATGATATCCCTGCGACCGATAAACTCTAAGTATTGCAGGTTTGCAAACTCATAAATATGTTCCGGTCCTTTTAAAATAGCAAAGAGCGACGGCGCTTCCATGAGGTAGGTACGCAGCGACTGTTGATCCCGTCTTGCGCCTGTAGCTTCAACTTCCAATATACGCTCTGCTTTTCTCCGTTCCGTAATATCATTCAGCGCCAATAAGATCAGGTCGTCCACGCCGACGCTATGGACGGTCTGTACATTAACACAGATAGTACGTTTCCCGATAACAGGGAAAATGAAATCCAATTCCGCTTCAATGATTTGGTCGTTTGCTTTTTGTATATCGACCAACACTTTTCTCAATCCTGGATTATCCCAGCCGTTCCCCTGTAAAGCAAATAAGTATTTATGAAGGGTATCTTCTTCGGTTGATTGGAAAGTTTTATAAAAAACGAGGTTGGCGCTTTTGACGATAAAATTCTTATCCAATGTTACTAGCGGCTCATGCAATACGGCGATAATCTTTTCGGTAAACCCGTGGCTTTGATTCAGTTCTTGATTGCGGTCGTAAAGTTCCTGATTGACCGTGGTCAATTCTTCGTTGCTACTTTGTATTTCTTCTTTACTGGTCTCCAATTCTTCGTTCAGGCTTTGCAATTCCTCGCTGCCGCTCAGCAGTTCTTCGTTGGCGCTTTGGAGTTCTTCGTTGGCAACTTCCTGGTCTTCTGTAATATCGTACATATCCTCGCGGGCCTGCGCCAGTTCCTTTTCCAGTTGCCGGATGCGCTGATCAGCCGCGTCCCTGACGCCATTGGTTAGCGGAAGGACGCCCGTTTCTCCTGCCGGAAGATCGACTACATTCATCAACAGTCGGGCGGGGCGAAACACGATCAAATAATAAACATCAATAGTATGGGGTAGGGGAATAACTTCTATGGCGATCATTTTTTTGCCATGGTCGATCAAAATACCCTCTTTAATAAAGATTTGGTTGGTCGTTTTTG
>JBBRMZ010000194.1:0-8781 GCA_038230555.1 Chitinophagales bacterium | reverse complement strand
TAGTCGCTACGGGTTTGTCTGCGTCACCAAATCCCTTCAAACGCTGAAAGGCGAGGGCGACAACGGCGCCTACGTAGTCGCCCATGTTCAGGGTTTATATTTCAGAATGGTGGAACTTGTATTATTACAATCTGGCTGCCTCCAACGCTTTGCCGACGAAGTCGCGGTTCTTTCCAATATGAACCAGTCAAATCTGGCTGAGGGGGTGCAATACCTTTACAAACAATATATTCGTTTCGTTAATAAGATTTATTTCAGGGAGGTCACCGCGCAGGAATTAGGAATCGAACTATACGATCTCCTCCAGAAACAAACGGATATTGAACAAAACGTAAAGCAACTCAACGAAGAAATCCAGGAACTCCATCATTACTTCGCGCTACAGGAGGAAAAAAGCAGCAACAAACGGCTATTTAATTTAACCATCCTTAGCGGCGTCTTCCTGCCAGTCTCCCTGTTTCTGACTTTTATGGGAATGAATAATTTTGGGGGCGAAAAAGGGCTTTTCCTTAATCTTACCGGAGCCGTTTTAAACGCGCAGGACGCTAATATTCGTTCCGTCCAGTGGATTTTATTCTTCGTTGTAGCCTGGATAGCTTTGGCGTCCGCGATAATCTATTTGTTTCCTTTTATTAAGTTAAAAAAAAGGTGAAATGTTACATTGAAAATTTATATCATAGCGAGTTTTTATGCCCCTATTATCCCGTCTGTCAAAAACAACGTCGCCTGCACGATCTTTGCTTTTTCAACTCCCGCGTCTCCTTCTGAAATAATGTTTTGCCGGATCCGCTGCGACAAATCCGCCCATTTCTGCTGCGTCTGAATAACGTCGTTCAGCTTATCCGGCTTATTGGCAAAAAACTTATTCAGGTTAATCAACGCGTCGGCAATCTTATTTTGTGCAATCAGGTCTTTACAAATTGCGCCCACTTCGTTAGGATGGAACGTCAGCGTTTCAATATTAATATTTTTATCTACCTCCGGTTTGACGTCCTTAGCCGACAGAAAACGCTCCAGGTTACCGATCAGTTTGGAAAAGTTATTGCAGGTTTGCAGCCAGGCGTTACCCAGTTCCGATTTCATGATCGCGGAAATACGAAGCGCGGCGTCCTGCGCCTCCAATATCAATTGTCGGACGTCCATAAAAAGCTGGGGCGAAGCGTCCGCACCGGTTTTCAAACGTTCTAAAATTAAGCCGCTCATTTTTTCAATAGCCTGATCCAGCGCGTACATCAACTCGATGATCGGCACGACCATAGCATTGACGTCCGGAAGCGGAGAGCTTTTAATATAAACAGCCGCATCGTTCAATAGTCCCGTAATACTTTTATCCCGTGCCGTATCAAATTCATAACTGTTAAACCGGATCAGTTGAAGCTGAAATTCCGCAAACGCTTCATAATATAAAGAAAGCCCTGTGTAAAGCCGGTATTCGTCGGATTCGGGCGCAAAATTTTTTTCAGCTCCCTCCTTCGTCGTCCTCGCGGCCAGGTGCATTTGCCGTAACCCATTCGCGTAATCCGACTGCATCACCGATTTCACCCCCGACAAGAAAAAGATTTCGCCCTGCATCAGATCGATGCTTTTCGCCATTTCCGCTCCGTATTTTCCCGAATTTTTCACCTGTTTTCGCGCCTCCTCCAGTTTTTTAATGCCCGCGCTGACGTCCATATTTTGCACCGACGCCACCCCTTCCCAATAATTTGCAAGCGCGCTGGCCATATTGGCGATTTCCTTCAGCGTAGAATTCGCCTGAAAATAAGACAAGGTCTGTTCCGCTCCGCTAAATCGCGCGATGGCCTGCGTCAGGTCGCCGGTTTTCAAAAATTGCAACCCTTTGAAATACTCCGTAACGCCCCCGCAGACGACCGTGTTGATCCCTTCGGCAGTTTGTTGGAACCCCGCGTCTGACGCCTGGAGTTGTTGCGCGGCGGGCATAATAAGGGTATCGTATTGATAGATCAGCGTTTCCGCGTCGGAACCGTTCTCCAAAAGCGCGTCTATTTCAACAAAAGCGCGATCCAGATCTCCAGCAAGCTGTTTCAACAGGTTTTCATTCATTTTTCTTTCGAGTTAATGGATTTTAATTCAAAAATACGAATTCCACCTTATTTAAAGCAGAAAAGCCGTCTATTTTAGACGGCTTTTCTATTTGCCAATGATAAATAAGTTTATTCATCATTCAAAGCTCGTAATTCATCCCTTATAACTCATCCCTAATTTTTAAAACTTTACGGTCAACTGTCCCAAAAAGTTAGTTCCCAAAATACTAATATGGTTGGAGTCGTAACCGGTAGTAGAATACCGGCCGTCAAAAGAAATATCCTGACGAGCCTGGTAATCGCTGAATCCGCCCAGGTTATTCAATTTATAAGAAGGAATAACGTTGAAAATATTCTGAACGGCAACAGATAATCCGACCATTTTTGTAAAATTATAATTGACGACCACATCTGTAAGCAGCTTAGGATCGAATACCAGCGTCGCGTTTGGAACGTCGTTGATTAAGTCAATATTTCTAAAAGTAGCCGGGCCTACCAGTGTATTGTTCAACGAAACCGTAAATTGTTTATTCAAATTCAATTCCAGTCCAAGAATTCCTTTGTATTCCGGACGGCTGGTCAAGGCTAAAGCGGATTCTGTTCCGTTAAAAATGGTCGTGCCGGCGGCGGAAATTGCGGCGGGCGTATTTGCGGTTCCTATCTGATCGCTGTGGTTGTAATTAGCGGCAAGACTGACGTTCAAGGAACTGCCGCCAACAGGGATTCTACGGTAAGAAGCTACAAAATCCACCCCTTGCGTGCTGCTGTTCAACCCGTTAATAAAGAAACTTGCGTTAACTACATTGTTTGCAACCAGAATATTACCCAGAACTGTCCCTTTCGCCCCTGAAACATTGGAACTCAACAAAATCCGGTTATCTACTTCTATATTATAATAATCGACAGTCACGCTGAATTGTTTGCTCAGGTTTAATCCAATACCCGCCGTATAGTTCGTGGAAGTTTCCGGTTTCAACACCGGCACGCCCAACAACCGCACGATCGGGCTATGGTTAGAGAAAATCCCCTGTAACTGAATAGTCCCGCCCACAAAACTTGCCTGCGAAACCTGTAGGTTCAACTGTTGTAAACTCGGAGCCTTGAATCCCGTAGAGATCGATCCGCGCAAAGTAAGGGCGTCGCTGATCGTATAGCGCGTACTGGCTTTCCAAACGAAAGCGCTTCCAAAATCAGAATATTTTTCTGTGCGCACCGTTCCGTTCAATTGCCATTCCTTTGTAATATCCCAGCTGGCGTCCGCATAGAGGCCGACGTTAAAACGGGTGAAATTTCCTGCAATGTCCGAGCGGATTCCGGGAAAGGAGTTGGCGCCTGCGCCGTAATAAGAAGCCGTGTCCCCGGCGATAATGCTATAATTTTCATTCCTGGCTTCTGAACCAAAAGCCAACGCGAAATTATCCGTGATTTGCTTGGAAATATCAGCGTTGAAAATATTGTTGCTGAACGCATAACCGCCCGGACGGAAAGAAGTAGGGCTTAAAGCGCCCAACGAGTGATTGACTGTATTATTAACGTAATAAATTTGAGCGTTCCCGCCGGTAGTGCCGCTCAAATCCAGCAGCCAGCCGCTGTTCGTCGTGTTTTTAAAACCGATCGTCGCGTTATAGTCCGTCAAATTTCCGTCAAAGGTCGGGTTATAACCAATGTAGGTCGTTCCCGGATCATGCAGTAAACCGTAATCTGGTTTCCAGTACGGCGTCCTAAAATTCGCGTTGCTCAATACGCGCTTAAAAACAAAAGCGCCGTTACCGTATACCTGCGCGCCGTCGCCGACTGGGATGGCTGCATTTACTAAGAAATTTGCCGAAGTCACCGCCGGCGAACCGTTGACATTATTGGCGTCAGGATATTTGGCTAAATAATCCTTAACTACCTGTAAAGAAGCAGCGGACCCGTCCGACAGGTTGTTATTATCCTGAACCGGATCGACCGGCGTGGAGCGGTTCGTTTTTTGCTGATCTTTAAAGGCCAGGTTAAAATTTACAAAACCTTTGCCGCCGCCAAAAGTTGAACCGGTATTCACGTTAACGCCATATAAAGCACCGTCCCCTTTTGAATAGATACCGGATTGCAGCGTCGCTTCCGAATACTCTACTTTGTCTTTCAAAACAATATTAACAACGCCCGCGATGGCGTCCGATCCATACTGAGCGGAAGCTCCGTCCCTTAGTACCTCGATGTTTTTAATAGCGCCTACCGGAATTGCTGAAAGGTCGACTCCCGTTTCGCCGCGTCCCAGGGTATTTTGAATATTAACCAAAGCACTCGGGTTTTTCCGCTTCCCGTTGATCAAGATCAGCGTGCGGCTGGAGCCTAAGTTTCTTAGTTCGTAAGGGTCCAGTAAAGAGGTGGCGTCGTTGACCGGCGTATTAACTACGTTGAAAGACGGCACTTTAAAAGACAACGCATAATCAAAACTTTGCTGGCCAGAGTTTGCCAAGTCTTTTGCGCTGATATTGTCGATGGGTAGCGGGCTATTTGTGACCGTCCGTTGCGAAGCGCGGCTGCCGACCGAAATAACGACTTCATTTAAGACATTACCTTCCGACAATACTACGTCAATGACGTTGCGCCCGTTGAGCGACATGGTTTGTCGCTCAAAACCTATAAAACTAAAGAATAAAACTCCGTTTTTTTCAGAATCGTTCAGGTCAAGGCTATACATTCCATTGACGTCTGTTGTCGTCCCTTTTATTGATCCTTCCAGTCCTACCGTAGCGCCGTACAGCGCTTCGCCAGCTTTATTGCTCACCTTTCCGGTAACCGTAAAAACGGCTTTATCTGCCGCGAAAGAGGTTCCGGGGGTTAATAACAAAAAAATAAGTCCCAAACACCCTATAAAAAGTAGCCTGGGACCATTCTTTAAAACTGCAAAATTTAATTTTTTCATAATTCTTGTTGAGTGGTTAAATAATATTAATGGTCTCCCTTTTCGCCAGAGAGCAAATGAATGGAGGCTGCGTAAATAAGAAAAAATAATTTAAAAAGATATAAGTCGATCTAAGTAATTGTCAAAATGCCCATATGTCCTATGTTATACCGAGCTCTAATGTATACATAATGGCAGAGTTTTAAGGCTCATAAATTAACTCGCCTGTAGCCCAAAAGCGGGCGGCGCTTTTGCCGAGATTGAATAATAAGTGTTACTTCAAATGTTAACCGTCGCAAAATTAATAATTATTTAACATCAGGAATAAAAACGGGAGTTAAAGATGGATTTCAAGTAATTAATCCTTATTATTTCGGAATTCTCAAAATGGTGTAGCCCGAATATTGTTTTTCAAAAGATAAAATTTGTTTAGAGCAGGCGAAGAATGGGTAGTTTTTATTAGAAATAATCGTCCGATATGGTATCTATCGTTTCCGATTTACCGACTTTATTATACAATAATCGAATAAGTATGAGAATAACGAGCTACTAAGCAGCAAAAGCAGATAGAGAATGGGCTTCGTTTTGTAGATAATAATCTATCGACTACGTCAGTACATTTTGGGACACATGATATTTCGTTACTACCTAAACCTGTAAACTCTGAATAGGTCTCCTATAATACTCAAGTACTGCTCAAGTATGAATCAAGTATGAATCATCTACGGCTCAAGTATGAATCAAGTACGGCTCAAGTATGAATCAAGTATGAATCAAGTATGAATCAAACACTCCTGTAAATAAGAAATCCGGTTAGCTGTATAATTATTCATCTTTATTAAAACACGCTATTGACGCCAGCAGAAATTGGGCGGCTTTTTATTTTATTGCGGCCACAATGAAACTGTATTTTCCCGAGCCCACGGCATACTGCGCATAAGCCCCTTCTTTCCCTATATATTTGATTTCTTTTGAATCTGAAACAGGCCTGTCGCTTTCAAATACCTGATCGCCGTCTGCCGCAGGCAGGTAAATATGAGCCGTCGTGTTCGCGGGTATCTCCACGTACAAAGTGAACTTTCCGGAGTCTGTTTTCCAATGGGCGCTCAGGGGGCCGTAGTTGGTCATGAGATCGACGTTTGCATAGGTCAGTTTTCCGCCAGGATGCGGCATGATCTTTATTTTTTGATAACCCGGACCGTCTTCTTCCGTATCGATCCCTGCCATCACTCTGTACATCCAATCGCCGATGGCGCCGTACGCATAATGATTAAACGAATTCATAGACGGTACCTGGAACGTGCTGTCTGGTTTTTGTCCGTCCCAGCGTTCCCAGATGGTCGTCGCGCCCATTTTTACCGGATATAACCAGGAAGGATATGTATCCTGCAATAATAAAGTATACGCTACGTCGGTAAAACCAAAGCGGGAGAGCACATGGCAAATATAAGGGGTTCCTAAAAATCCGGTAGTGATATGATCTTTATATTCCCTGATATTGTCAACCAGCCGCTGCGCTGCCTGCATTCTAATGGATTCGGGTAACAAATCAAATTGCAGCGCCAGTACGTAAGCCGTCTGCGTATTGGAGGCCATCCTGCCGTTCGGCGTGACATATTCTTTTAAAAAAGCGTCCTTGATGTGTTGTAAAAGATCGACAAGCTGTTCCGTGTCTTCCTTTTTTCCTAATATTCTGGCAGCGTTCAGGGTTAGCTGGGTCGAATAAGCATAGAAAGCCTGCGCGATCATGTATTTATCCGTCACAGCCGCTCTCCCGCCGTTATCGTCGGCGGGGCTGTAAAAAAGCCAGTCGCCAAAATGGAAACCTTTGTTCCATAAATAATTCGTCGAGTTTTGCTGCATAAAGCCAATCCATGCTTTCATACTTGGATATTGCCGCCGCAAAATACCCGTGTCTCCGTACGCCAGGTACACATTCCAGGGAATGATCGTTGCCGCGTCCGCCCAGCCCGCCGAACCGCCGGAAGTAGGTCTGAGCGCGTTTGGAACCACAAATGGAACCCGTCCATCCGGCTGCTGATCCAAAGCTAAGTCTTTCAGCCATTTAGAATAAAAATTATACGAGTCCGTATTGAACGTAGCCGTTCGGGAAAATGCCTGAGCGTCGCCCGTCCATCCAAGTCGCTCGTCGCGTTGTGGACAATCGGTCGGCACGTCCAGAAAGTTGCCTTTTTGTCCCCATTGGATGTTGTGTTGCAATTGATTCAGCAAAGGGTTGGAGCAGCTAAACACCCCCGTTGGCTTCATATCTGAATATAAAGCGACAGCCATGAAATTTTCCGGCTTCAGTTCGCCGGGAAACCCTTCCACTTTTATATACCGGAAACCCTGGAAAGTAAAATGCGGTTCAAAAGTTTCCTCCATCCCGCCTTTCAGCGTATATGTATTTTGTTCTTTGGCTGCGCGCAGGTTATCGACATAAAAATTACCGCTTTTATCCAAAACCTCCGCATGTGAAATAAGGATTTTATCGCCGGATCTCTCTTTTACTTTAATCTGAACCCAGCCTACCAAATTTTGTCCAAAGTCAATCACCTTTTCGCCTTTTGGGGTCGTTATAATGTGCAAAGGAGCAAAAGTCTCATGCTTCTTGATCATTTCGTTCTCGGTAGCGACCAGGTTATCCTTAGGCATATCTGACGCCTGCACGCCCGACCAACCTGCGTCGTCGTAATTCGCTTCTTTCCATCCCGATTTTTCCAGGCGGGCGTCGTACGCCTCGCCGTTGTATATTTCTGATGAAACGACGCCGCCGACAGAAGATTTCCAGCTACTGTCGGAAACAATAGTTTCTGACGTCCCGTCCGTATAGGAGATCATTAATTGGAAGATCAGCGCCAGTTCTTTCCCGTATAGATTTTTTTGCCCTTCAAAGGCCAGATACCCTCTGTACCAGCCGCTTCCCAATTCGACGCCGATCGAATTATTATTTTTATTCAGCAATTCGGCGACGTCGTAAGCCTGATAGGGTATACGGTTTTTATAACTTGTCCAGCCCGGGGTCAGAAAACCGTCCCCTACCCGCTTTCCGTTGATCGCGGCCTCGTATAAACCCCTCGCGCTGATATATGCAATGGCGGATTGTATTTTTTTACCGATTGTAAAATGTTTTCTAAAAATGGGGCTTGGCCGCGTCACGGTATCTTCCATAAAGCCGGCGTTGATCCATCGCGCTTGCCAGTCTGCCGCTTGCAATCCGGTTCCAAAAAACGCCTGCGCGCTCCATTCAGATACGTTTCCTTTGTTGTCCCATACCCGCGTCTGCCAGAAATATTTCTTTGCCGCTTTCAAAGGCGTACCACCATAATGAACAAACATGGACTGCCCTGATTTTTTTCTGCCGCTGTCCCAAACCAAATTTTTTATATTCGTATCGTTAAAAGGAGCAGTGGAAACGCGCATTTGATAACTCTCCTGGAGCGTTCCGCGCGCGTCCGAGAGAATTCTCCAGCTAAAAACCGGCTCCCGCATTTCAATGGCGATAGGATTTGTTTTACTTTCGCATTTCAAGCCTTCCACAGACAGGCGGGCAAAGGATAAGAAAGGAATAAAAAAGAAGATAGCAAAAGCAGTTTTCAAGACTTGTTTCATTTAAAACGATTGTTGGCTTGTTAAGTTAAAATACACAAAAATGTGCTGCCAAAGGTAAATTAATCCATTCATTATTTTATGAACTGCATTTTATTTAGTTATGCGAATAATGGGTTAAAAAGCAGAAGTAGGGAATAACAAAAGGGTTTAATTTTGTGGATATCAAACTACAAGATAAACGCCATGAAAGAGATTGAACTCATTCGATTGTATTACTACTTCTGCACATATTATTAT
>JBBRMZ010000193.1:0-8875 GCA_038230555.1 Chitinophagales bacterium | reverse complement strand
GTCGCGGGAATCGCATGGATATCATTATTACTATGCCTCCGCCACTCCGACGGGAGACGGCTAAAGGCAAAATCGTTTTCAACGGCAACACCAACGCATGGAATTTCGAATATTCCCTGAAGGACCATTTGGGTAATACGCGAGTAGTGTTTTCGGATTTGAACGGGGACGGGGCGGTCGATCCGGTAAGCGAGGTTAGTCAGATTAATCATTATTATCCGTTTGGGCTAAATATGGATGGGAACTGGAACGGGGCGTTGGGCGCTTATAAGAAGCAATACAATGGAAAGGAATGGAACGACGACTTGGGTTTAAATATGAACGATTATGGGGCAAGGTGGTATGATCCGGCGATTGGTAGATGGACGGGTATTGATCCAAAGTCAGAAAAGTATTCATTTAGCTCACCTTACAACTATGTGTTAGAAAACCCTATTAAATTTATTGACCCAGATGGCAGAGACAATGTTATTTATTTAATTGGCGTTCAAGGAAGCAATCCAAAGACATTAAATCAAGCCGCTAAATGGGCCAACGATCAATTTAAGACCTTAGGGCTTAAAACGGTGGTGAAGGTTATTAGCGGAGAAAAATTTGATGCTAAAAAAATGGATAAGACAGACGCTGCAGTAATAGTCGGAGATCGTACAAAAGTAGCGGATTATGTAAATAATAATCTGAATGATATTGCAAGTAATAACTATAAAATGAGTGTAAATGGATGGTCAGAAGATAAGTCGGGAAACTATTTAGAGAAAACGGATGTAGGCGGCAATTTGGCTGTTTCAGCGGTTGATAAAGCACTTACAAATTTTAGGATGGGAGAACCCGAATACAAAGCTTTGGGATTTATGGTTATGCATGTTGCAGGCCATCTTGCAGGCGAAGGAGCTCACAGCTACGGTATAATGTCAGATGGGAATAGAATTTCGGAAATATTAAATGTAAATAAAGGTGGTCACGAAATATTTCCAACAATGGACCGAAATACTATTTTAAAATATCATTCTAATGAAAAAAACTTTGAAGGGTTTGTATGTCCTAATGATGGTACCGATAATCTTCCTTACATTAACGCAGTTTTAAAAAGGTTTGGAGATAACTCACCAACTTCGAATCAATAAAAATTATAATGAAAGAATTAAGAATTATATTTATATTATCTATTTTCTCTTGTAAAGAACCAGACAAATGTACCTCTAATTTCGAGGCCGAAGAAAAAATTCAAGGAAAGCATGTTCATATTCAGACTTGTAAACCTAAATCTTGGATTTATCTTGAAAGAAGGTTCAAATATGATAATATGGAAATTGATTTTGTTGATACAGTTTATCAATATCATTTTCTAATAACTGTAGATTATGATCCATCTTTATTTATTAAAGACGAAGATGAGCTTAAAAAAAATAGAGTTTTATCACTATTAAAGCTATGTAATACTGAAAAAGTATCAAATCAAGAGTTAAAAATAATCAATGGAATAAAGTATATAGTAACAAGTACTGATGATAATGAGGACCGTAAAAGTATAGAGTATTTTGGATATTTAGATGAAAAAACTATTATAAGATTGGAGTTAATTTGTTTTTGGCATAAAGATAAACAAGCTTACAAACAGATTAAGCAAGTTCTTATACCAAATTTTATTGATAAAACTAAAATTCTTATTAAATAAATTATATGTTTATTTAGCTAATATTATTGGCTTTTGAGCTGAATGGCAATTAGCAATATTTTTAAATTCAACAATTTAAGTTTTATTATAATTTTTTCAATACATATTAGGTTTAATATAATATTATAAACATTTTTTATAGGCAGATTTAATATAAATAATTGATTATCAAAATATAAAGACTTGCTGTTATGCCGTAGTTTTGAACAAAATAAGGTTATAAATAATTATGAAAACGAAATGCAAAAGTTTAAGGATGTTAACTGGGCAAACACTTTGAATATAGAGTTTAAGTTAAAAATGGAAAGCTGGTAAGTCGCGCTATTAAGAGTAAGGTAAGTTAGTGAAAGAAGTGGATAATTAATCTCACCGGTGAAGCTGATCTTTTTAAAATTTATTGAATATCAATAAGTATATGTTAAGCAAGATTTTTATTTTCTGCGTTTTGTTTTTTCTTTTGTCAACGGGCCGACTTTTGGCGCAGGAGCGCATGTGGATCAAATCCATTGGTTTTGAAATACACAATATGCGGGGTAGCCTATCGGATTTTAACAATGTTAAAATAGGGCCGGACGGTTTGTTTTTGAAGGAAAAACTGCAATCGACGGGCGGCGGGATATTTTGGAATATTCGCAAACGGGGCTCGCCCATTTCGCTTCAATTGGGGGCGGGCTTGTTTTTTGAGAACGCCAAATGGGGATTCCACGATATATTTTACGGGGCGGCATTTACGGTCGACAGCGGGTATTATTTTACGACTTATTCCGTCAGTTATCTGCAAATTCCGGTCAGCATACGGTACGATCTGCGGAGAAGCGGCGCGCGGCCTTTTTTGGAAGCGGGCGGTGCGGCGGGAATTCCGCTGTCGCGGGAATCGCATGGATATCATTATTACTATGCCTCCGCCACTCCGACGGGAGACGGCTATCCGAACGTCGTTTTGTTTCGGGATTTTGGTTACACAGCGTTTTTGGGATTGGGCGTCGGACAACGGTTCGGACGCTGGGATATTCAGGCGGAAGGGAAATTTGTAAGCGCGGTTCAAACAACTTTGGGAAGTTCTTATAACAGCAATTACGCTCAATTCGGCCTCGGAGCGCTTTGGACTTTACAATAGTTGAGTCTCCCGGCATACCCTGTATATACATTAATAAAAAAATATATTATTTTACTTCGAAACGGTCAACCAATGCATCATTCCATTTTGATTGTATTAAAGTAGATTCTTAAAATAGTTTAGAAGCGTTAAAAAGTAAACAAACTGTTGCATGGTTGTTAGATTAGGGTTATTTATAACAAATACTCCTGAAAGCTTCAATATTAAATAATGCTAATTTGCCATACCATTCTACAAACAGTGACTTAAAGTAAGTGGGATATGGAAACTAATTTACTAGAGTCAGGTAATTCCAACAACTACTCATCTGATCTTAGTGAAATATTACGACTTAGAGAAACCATAATGCTATAATACAGAAAAATTATTCACACCATGCTAAAAAAATAATAAGTATGAATAAATATAATTTAACAATTTTAACATTATTGGAAATATTTATAGGCTGTTCAAATAAACCAAAATTTGTTAATTCCTCGACTATCAACGACACATTTATAGATAAACCAATATTTGAAGTTGTTTATGATGATTCTATTTTAAATAATAAAAAACCTTATATTATTATTAGAAATTCTTATGTAGATACTTTATGGGCGCTTACTTCTGACTTTGATAAACAATTGGCACCTAAATTAAAAGTTTCTTTTATGCAATTTTATAAAGATACTATAGAAGAAAGTACGGAGGATTTTTTTATGGAAGGGTTGCCGAATGAAAAACTTACTCCAATTTGTCCTGGAAATTCAGTAAAACTTAATTCTAATTATATTGAAATAGAATGGTTAAAGCTTTTTAAGAAAAATAGAATATATTATGAATTTATTTATTATATTAGAAAAGGGCTAAAGTATCAGATATTTTCAGAAATATCTCACTATAAAATTGATTCAAATAAAATTAAATTATATTATAATAAAATCGACAGTAGCAGAAAAAGCGTAGAAATAGATAAACTCACATATAAGCCTCGTTCTATTGGGTGTATTAACTCTGATACTATTATAAAATGGTAGAATATAAATAAATATATTTTTTTATTAAATAAAAAAATTATTCACTAATGTTTAAAATAAATTAGCAATTCTCGCTTTGACTTTTTAACAATTTGTAATTACCGATTATGTCCATTGATATAATTAGGTTAAAAAACGCCAATAATTTTTAACTTAATCGTATTTATGATTTAAACCAGATATTACGAATTGTTAATTTCCCAAATCGAGAATCGCTGAAATTATTCAAAGCATGTTAAAAAATAATAAATATATAATCTATAATATAATAGCGCTGATTTTTTACATGTGTTAATCCCGTGCGGCGATAATACAGCACTACATAATTCAACTAATCATATAAATATGTTTATTAATAAACCATTTTTCGAAGTTGTTTATGACGACACCTTAATAAATCGCAATTATCCATATACGGTTGTTAGGAATTTTTTTCCTGATACTATCTGGGTGTTGAGCACGGATTTTGATAAAGATTTATCTCCTTTATTAATTGCTTCTGCAATGCAATCTTATAAAGATACTGTTCAAAATACAGAAGATTTTTTTAAAGAAGAGATGCCAGATGAGAAGCTGACTGCAGTATGTCCTGGTAATTCAGTAAAGTTTAACTCATATTGTATTACTAAAGAAGAATTTAGATTTTATAAAGATAATAGAATATATTATGAATTCCCTTTTTTTACCAGAACTTCTCAGCATTATTTATTTTTATCAGAGCGAACTCTTTATAAGGTAGACTCAAATAATATTACCGTATTTTATCACGCAATTGATAGTAGTAGGGGAAACATAGCGGCTAATAAATGATATATAAATTTAATAATATTAATTGTATTAAATCAGATACTGTTATCAAGTGGTAAGGGGGTTTCATTGCCGCTGGGATACAATTTCTTGATTTGTTCGATATAATATGTAGGAGATTATTTCCTATTTAGCCGAATAACTTTTCTCTAAAGCCTGATAGGTAAGAATCCTGAATTTTCGGACAAAATCGCCGTATTGAGCGAATGGATGAATGTTGGTGAAAATAAGCATAATGACGTCTTCTTTAGGGTCGATGGTGTATTCTGAGCAATACATGCCGCCCCAGCCGTAAGCGCCGGGCTGCGCGGGATCGTAATAATGCGTGTTTTCGTTGGAAACGCTGAAGCCAAAACCAAACTTGTCTTTTCTGTCCCAAACTTCTAAAGCGCCTATTTGATTGCGCGTCATCATTTTAACGGTTTCCGGGCTTAATAAGCGGCGGTTGTTGAACATTCCCTCATTAAGCATTAACTGGCAAATTTTGGCGTAATCGGAGGCTGTGCTGACCAGTCCCGCCCCGCCAGAAAAATAGGTTTTGGCTCCGGTAATGGCAAAATTGCGATAGGCGGTATTGTCGTGAACGGTTAGCGGGTCGTCTGCTTTCGTTTTGCTATATAATTCGACCAGCCGCGGCGCTTTTTCCTGCGGTAAATAAAAATACGTATCCGTCATTCCCAGAGGCTGGATGATTCTTTCGTTTAAAAAATCGGCGAAAGTTGTTCCCGAAAGGATTTCAACCAGGTATCCCAAGACGTCGCTGTTCAGTCCATACGTGAAGGCTTCTCCCGGATCGTGCAGCAATGGACGTTTTGCGAGTTTCGGAATGACGTCCGCTAAAGTTTCCTTGTCTAATGAATTAAAAAAAGGGACTTTAAATTCGGGCAGTTCCTGAAGCGGGTGTTCATAGGGAATCCCGGCCGTATGGGTTAACAACTGACGGATAGTGATCTCTGATTTTGCCGGACGGGTAATATACCGCTTGCGGTCTTTTTCGTCGTAACTTACCAAAACCGTCGGATTTTTGAAGGCGGGGATGTATTTGGAGATCGGCTCGTCCAACAAAAATTTGCCCTCTTCATAGAGCATCATAACGGCTATGGAGGTCAGCGCTTTGCTTTGCGAAGCGATCCGGAATATATCGTCTTTTTTGACAGGGGTTTTGTTTTCCATGTTGCTGTAGCCAAATCCTTTATAGTAAAACACTTTTCCGCGCCGCGCTATAAAAGCGACCGCATTTGGGACAATCCCTTTATCCACGTATTCCTGTAGCCATCCGTCCAGCCGTTGCAAGCGTTCGGATGAAAATCCGGCCTCTTCGGGCGTGGAGGCGGTAAAGGACTGGGCGCCTTGGGCGGCAAGCAGGGTAGGGGAGGCTAACAGCAAAAAAAAGCAGAGACGTTTGAACGCAGTCATAGGTTGGTTTTTAAGCAGCATGCACCAGCGATTTAGTTTGAATATGAGCCATAATTTGTTCCGCATGAACGCGCGAGTTTTCTATGAACCAGACGTGCGTGTTCATGCCGCCGCAAACGACCCCGGCCAAATAAATTCCCGGCATATTGGATTCCTGAGTTTCGGTACTGTACTCCGGCAATCTGAATTGATCGTCAGAGAAACGGATTCCTATTTTTTCCAGAAAAGAAAAATTAGGCTGATAGCCAGTTGCGGCAATGACATAGTCGTTTTCAATGGTTACTTTGCCATCCGGCGTCTGAATATCCACTTCATGGGAACGGATTTCGGTTATTGCGGAATGAAAATAGACTTTTATCGAGCCTTCTTTTAACCGGTTGACAATGTCAGGCCGCGCCCAGTATTTTACGCGTTCTCCAATTTCGCTTCCCCGGACGACCATCGTTACGTCCGCGCCTTTGCGAAAAGTTTCCAAAGCGGCGTCGACGGAGGAATTATTAGCCCCTACGACGACGACTTTTTGGCGGTAGTAAAAATGCGGCTCTTTGTAATAATGCGTAACTTTGGGCAAGTTTTCGCCTCTGACGTTCAGCAAAACCGGTATATCGTAGAAACCAATGGCGATGATGATATTTTTTGTTCTATATAGCGCCTTGCCGGTTTGAACGTCGTAAAGTCCGTCCGGAAGCGGTTTTACGCCGGTCACTTCTTCAAATAAATGGACGGTTAAATTTCTTGATTCCGCCACCCGGCGATAATATTCCAATGCCTCGTTACGGTTGGGTTTTGGGTTGACGCTGATGAAAGGGGAGCCGCCAATTTCGAGCCGTTCGGAAGTGGAGAAGAAATTCATGTTGAACGGATAGCGATAAATAGAATTTACCAGCGAACCTTTTTCAATAATCATGTATTTTAGTCCCGCTTTTTGCGCTTCCAGACCGCAGGCGAGGCCGATCGGTCCGCCGCCAATGATCAATACGTCGAATAATCCTTTTTCCTGATCCATAACCATGCAAAGATATAGGTTGTATAACAATTTTACTGAAAAACCTCTAACCGTCCCGCGCTAAGCGCAGACGGGAAGGGTAGGGGGACGTCTTTTTTATTTTTTGCAAAAAATAAAAAAGACGTCCCATTCCCGGGTTTATGTCGCAATATGTACGCGTTTAAAAGTTAATCTACACAATTTTTCAAAAAATATTTCTATAAATAGCTGAAGACGCCGTTAAAACCGTTTATAAAGCGTTCTTGTTTATAGTTCTTTGAGTAGCGTTTAAAAAATGATCCGATTGCCTGCTAAACGATTTATATTTTATCACGCCGCCTTTTTCGCGGCGTTGTGCTTTTTGAGTTCCGCGTGTTATCAGCCAACCACAGGCTGCCTCGAAGCGGGCGCTACTAATTTCGACGTGTCGGTAGACAAGGCATGCGATACCTGCTGCGCAGCGCCATATTTGGTCCTTGCGCTCAATTATAAAACGGGAGCGAATAATTTTGCGTTTGACAGCGTTTATAATAACGACGTTGCACAAAAGTTCAAGATCAGCAAACTGAGTTTTTATTTATCTGATTTCCAGTTGGTCGACGCTAATAATATCGTATATACCGTTTCGGACACGGTTAAAATTTACCGGCAAAACGATAGTTTATACGTACCAAATAATTTTGCTCTCGTCGATAAAAAACTGGGCTTTACTTTCCGGCTGGGACATTTTAAGAAAAACGGCCTTTTCAAAAAGTTGCGGTTTAAAATAGGCTTGAACGATACGCTTAATAAGGCGATTCCTTCTTTAAATCCTTCCGGCAGCCCGTTGTCGACGCAAACCGATTCTGTATATTCTTACACGGAAAACCGTTATATTTTTAGTAAAATTGAAATCGAGAAGGGAATATTTTTTAACGACACGCTACAGTTCAATATAACCGCTCCGATTATTCAGAATGAAATAGTTAAAGATATTACCTTTTTGGGCGGTTTCGACGCCACGATTAATCTACAGATCAATGTGACAAATATTTTTATGGGTATCAAGCTCAACGCGTCTTCCAAAACGGATATCCAAAATGGGATATTAAAAAATTTAATGAATAACCAGGCAGGGGTGTTCAGCGTCCAATAAAATCTTACAATAAATTACTGATGAAAAATATGCCATTTATGCCAGCCCTTATTGTTTTCGGATTATTAGTTCTCTTTTCTTGTAAGACGTCTAACAACCTTGAAACGCCGGGCGTCCCAGCTAGTTTGAAAATGAATTTTAAAGCTATCTATCTAAATCAACCATTCGTTATCAACAAAAAATACCAGGTGAACGGACATACAACGATGTTTACCCGGTTGGATTTTTTTATTTCTACTATTCAACTGCTTTCTCCGCAAGGAGACACGACCATAAGAGACGTCGCTTTGCTGGATTTTACCTCATTGGATGATTCCCTGAAAGCCGACGCGGGCTATACGGTGGATTTGGGTAAATTATCCGCGAAGGCCTATACGGGAGTCCGGTTCGGCGTGGGGGTTGCCGCTTCCCTCAACGCCAAACGGCCAATCGACTATTCCGATTCTTCTCCTTTAGCGGACGCCAGTTTTTATTGGGACGCCTGGCAAAGTTATATTTTTTCAAAGCTGGAAGGCAAAGTAGATACCGACGGAAGCGGTCAGTTGAAAACCGGGATAACGCTTCATACCGGCGGCGATACCATTTACAGAATAATTACCCTCAATAAAACCTTTTTAACCGGCTCTGCCGACGGTCAAAATCTGCAATTTAATATTGATTTTGCTCAAATTATTAAAGACCTGGATTTTACAGTCGTCAATTCTACCCACAACAAAGGCGATCT
>JBBRMZ010000192.1:0-8934 GCA_038230555.1 Chitinophagales bacterium | reverse complement strand
TCTCGCGGATTGGACGTTTACGTTTCAAATTCCTAAACTAGGGCTTTTACTGCCGGAAAATGGCGAACGGGTAGGGGAATTTATTATCGGAGATATTGGTTTGCACGCGGATTATGCGGAGCAAACGGAAAGCCAAAATATATATCTAACAGCAGAATGGATACAAAGCAGGTTAAAAAAACGCAAAAAATTTGACCATAAAGGAACGTACGGCCACGCTTTGCTGATCTGCGGGAGCGCCGGGAAAGTAGGGGCGGCGATCCTGGCGGCGAAAGCCTGCCTGCGGAGCGGACCTGGGTTGCTGACCGTTCATTCTGCCGGGTCATCGCGGCTTGCTTTGCAGGTCGCGGCGCCTGAAGCGATGTTCAGTACGGACCGGAACGACGAAGTGGTTTCGGAAATTCCGGACCTAGACTCCTACCGCGCGATTGGGGTCGGTTGCGGGCTTGGAAAGGCTGAAGCGACCAAAGCGGCGCTAGCGGAATTGTTGCGCGCCTTTCAAAAACCCATGGTGATTGACGCCGACGCGCTCAACCTTATATCAGAAAACCCCGATCTTTGGTCACTGGTTCCGAAAGGAAGCATCCTGACGCCGCACCCTAAAGAATTTGAGCGGTTATTCGGGAAAGCGGCGGACGATTTCGCAAGGCTGGATCTGTTGAGGTCGGAAGCGATAAAGCGCGGAATCTATATCCTGCTGAAAGGGGCAGACAGCGTGGTCGCTACGCCTGAAGGGATTTGCTATTTTAATTCGACCGGCAACCCGGGTATGGCGAAAGGCGGCAGCGGCGACGTTTTGACGGGTATTATTACGGGTCTGCTGACGCACGGGTATAGCCCGCAGGAGGCAGCTATTGTGGGCGTTTACGAACATGGGGCGGCGGGCGACCGTGCGGCCAGCCGACGTGGACAAGAGTCCATGACGGCGGGCGATCTGATCGAAGAACTTAGATTTGTATGAAACTTGGTTTAGAGCGCTTTGATGATATCATACTGGGTCAGGACATGCAGATTGCCCGCTTTGTCTTTTGCGATGACGGCGGGGTTTTGTTTTGAAATAAAATGATTAAGCTGCTTGCATGGCAAATCTTCCTGCACCATGGGGAACGGCGCGCCCATGATCTCGTCCACTTTATGCTCGGTATGCTGAAAAGGATTTTCCAATAAATAGGTCAACACGGACGTTTCGAGGATGGAACCGACCATATCTTGGCCGTGCATTACGGGCATTTGAGATATATCCAGGTCTTTCATCATTTTGAAGGCAGAACGGACAGTGTCCTGCGGTTGGACGGCGTAAAAAGACCGGTTGGTTTTTTTCAGGATCAGGTCTTTTACTTTCAATTCGTCTTCCAGGAAACCGCGCTCCCGCATCCAGTCGTCGTTAAAAATTTTTCCCAGATAGCGGCTGCCGTGGTCGTGAAAAATGATTACCACCACGTCGTCTTTGGTCAGACGGTCTTTTAGTTGGAGCAGCCCGGCCATAACTGAACCGGCGGAGTAACCCAATAAAATTCCTTCTTCGCGGGCGATCTTGCGGGCCATGATGGCCGCATCTTTATCGGTGACTTTTTCAAGGTGGTCGATCAAGTCGAAATGAATATTATGGGGCAGGTTGTCTTTTCCGATGCCTTCGGTCAGGTATGGATAGATTTCGCTGTGGTCAAGGACGCCGGTATCTTTATATTTTTTCAGCACCGATCCGTAAGTGTCGATCCCCCAGATTTGAATATCTTTATTTTTTTCCTTTAAATACTTTCCAACTCCCGAAATGGTGCCGCCGGTGCCGACCCCAACAACGAGATGGGTAATTTTTCCGTCGGTCTGCTCCCATATCTCCGGGCCTGTAGATTCATAATGGGCCTGGAAGTTGCTGGGGTTGTCGTATTGGTTGCACCAGTAGGAACCGGGAATTTCGCGATTGAGCCGCGCGGCCACGCTGTAATAGGAGCGGGGATCGTCTTCGTCGACGCCGGTGGGGCAGACGATCACTTCCGAGCCCATCGCTTTGAGCATATCGATCTTTTCTTTGGATTGTTTATCGTTGGTGGTGAAAATACAACGGTAACCTTTGACGATAGCCGCAATGGCCAGGCCCATGCCCGTATTTCCGGAAGTGCATTCAATAATGGTTCCGCCCGGCTTAATATCGCCGCGTTTTTCGGCGTCTTCGAGCATCCGGAGGGCCATGCGGTCTTTGGTGGAGTGGCCGGGGTTGAAGGTTTCGATCTTGCCCAGGACCAAAGCGGGAATGTTTTCGCACACTTTATTCAACCGGACCATCGGGGTATGGCCGATGGTTCCTAAAATATTGTCGTGATACATAGATTTTTAAGCTATTAGCCGTCAGCTAACAGCTTTCAGCTTATATTTGATTGTCTATAAATGAATTATGAAAACCGCATTTTATTTGCTCTTATGCAGTTGGTTCGCTTGAAGAAATTAAAGAGCAAAGATAAATTATTTTGGCATGAGACCTTACTGGTTGCGTTGAAAAGATTTTTATTGCTTCATAAGGGAAGATATTTTTTATGTCAGTAATAAACTAATATATTACCTTTGCTTATTGAATAATGGATTAAGACTAGCAAAATTAGATAAACATCGGTCTGCCTTTTTGGATATCCATCTATAAACCATTTTGAATAAAGCGTTTTTGAGGACCCTTTTAGTTTGAGTTTTCCTCAAATTGACTGCTGTCCGAAGGGACGGTCAGACCGGAAGCGTGTATGCAGCATATACGGCTTATGTACGGCTTATGTACGGCTTATGTACGGCTTATGTACGGCTTATGTACGGCTTATGTACGGCTTATGTACGGCTTATGTACGGCTTATGTACGGCTTATGTACGGCTTATGTACGACTCGGGGGGTTGACAGAAAATAAATGGCAAAGATAAATTATTTTGGGCAAGGCGTAGACAACTGGTAGTTTATCGGTTGTGTAAAATAATTTTACTAGCCCACTTCCCTCGCGCAGCAAGCGGGGGAAGTGAGTGAAATGCCCTTTTCCGGGTTTTCTATCGTAAAAAGCTATGCGATTTAGGCTATTTGACCTTTGATTTTTGACGTCACAAAAATTGTAACATACCTAGTTTAACGAAATATGAAAATGACATTATTTTATAAATCGTCTTTATTTACCGACTCTTTCTACAATTTTTTGAGCAAATAATCCTTTTTTATGTTAAAGGTAAACTCATTTATTCACTTCCCGTTTTCAACCTCATAGAACTGTCAAATAAAAATGCGCTAGTACGAATGAATCAAAAGCCGTTAATAAAAATGCAAAAAGTCGTCATTGATACTAAAATTATCGTTTCTTCTCTTATCCAACGCGGTTATCCAAACTTCCTATCAAATCCTAATTCAATTCTCATTTTTAGGAAAATTTTAATTCCCTAACAACGCCAGCAATTACTATGTGGCGGCAATTTTAATTGACCATATTATTTTGAAACAAAACGTCAAAGAGGAAATATTAGAACAATTGGAGCTTGATATTAAGTTTGGATTCGACAACGATCAACAACTTTTTCACAGTATCAGAGAGATGTTTTATAATGAAGACGATTTTGATGAAGATTGGCTTAGGCAAATCATATCAGAAAAGTATATAGAACATCAAAAAGAAAGTTTGACATGGATAAGACCTAATGATTTTGACAAAATTGCCAAAATATTTGACGAACTCACCAAAGAAAAAATAGTCTGCTTACATAAAGCCGGTTTTACAAGACAGGATGGAGAGGGCGATTGTATGGAGATCATTGAAGAACTAAATAAACTTGGAATTAAAGCGATCGGTTATTGTTACTATCATTCTCAAGACTTAGCGAGAACGGTCAATCCAAGCGTTAGGAATTTGCTTTTAGGGTTTGACAGTCCTACACTGAACGATAAAAAAGCCTTACAAATAGCAAAAAAAATTGTGGGCAAATTTAGAAAAAACGGTTTTCAAGTAGATTGGACAGGTAGTGTTAACCAAAGAATTGAAGTGAATAATATTACCTGGCAAAAATCGCCAGACAGTGAAGAATGGGGGCCAGAAAGGGTGATAAATATCTTGGTTAAGCTCAAAAATAATAAAAAACCATTATGGAAATTTTGGTAGCAAATATGAACCCTTTAGAAAGAGTCAAAATGTATCACAAACACTAGTTTGTCGACGAGTGTTATAAAAATATTTGAATCAAGAATAAGTAAACAATTGCCTTACTAAATCCTATTTCATATACTTAATCCTCACAAAAAAGCGCTCGTCGATGGCTCCTAATACCCGGGCGACAGAGGGGGCGACAATAATGATCACTTCTTTCCCGTAAGCGTTTTTGGGTATTTTGCCGATAACTTTGGCATAGACGACCGAGCCCTTCATAGGGTTGGAAACCGCAATGATCGAGCCCACTTTGGCGAAATTGTGCAGACAATAAGGATCGGTGTGCTGAATTCCTTTTTTTTGCCAGAAGGCGACGCCGTTTTGCTGGCCGATCTTGTTCTGCTTGTCAAAATTTAAGGCCAGCATTTTATTGCGGGCCGTAGCGCCGCCGCCTTTGCGCGCGCGGCGGATGCTGTCGGGGACGCCGTCGATGCTCATCCAGCCGACTTCTAAAAGCTGGCCGTCGGCGATGGTCGAACTGTTGAGGTGGTTGCGTTCGAATACGCTGTCCACCGACTGGTGGAACAGGCTTCGGCCAATTTTATATAAATTGTCCCGTTTCGTTACGCGGTAATAAACGGGCACGTACTTCCAGCGTTTGAAGTTTTTATCTTTGTATCTTTTGATGGCGGCGTTAGGGATCGGCACCCTGATTTTCTGACCGGGCGAAACGTTATTGCTTTTCAGAGAAGGGTTATACGGATATAATTCTTCTACATTCAGCCCGTAAAATTTGGCGAGCGAGTAAAGCGTTTGATTCTCCTGCATGACGTGCTCAAATACTTTATCGCCTAAAGCGTCTATTTTAATAAAAATAGTATCCTTTAAGGTCAAATAGTGGAGGGAATCGCCGGTGGAGGCGCGGGAAAAATTGGCGCCTGATAAAAAAGCAAATCCGATAAGGAAACTTTTAATTGTAATATTATAGTTTTTCATAGTAGAAATGAGCGCTCAGCCGTCAGCTATCAGCTTTCAGCTATGAATATAAAGTAATTAAATTTTTTAGGTAACTGATAAACAGGTTATCCATACGGAGTTTAAAAACAGAACAACAACGTCTTAGGGCAAAATTAAGCAAAAACAAAAAGCAGCGCCGGTTTAAACGCTCCTTTTTTATTTTAAACCATATAAATTTTACAAATGAGAACGTTGGGCATTATTCCTGCGAGATATGCTTCCACGCGGTTCCCGGGAAAACCCCTGGCAAAGATAGGGAATAAAACCATGATCGAACTTACGTACGGGCAGGCGTTGAAAGCGTCGTCGTTAAACGAGGTTATTGTTGCCACCGACGACTCCCGTATTTTCGATTGCGTGGGGGCATTTGGAGGTAAGGCGGTCATGACGTCTCCCCTCTGCCGCAGCGGTACCGACCGGGCTGCGGAAGCGCTCGCCGCGTTTGAAGGTTTCGACGCCGTCGTCAACATTCAGGGCGACGAACCATTTATCCAGCCGGAGCAGATTAATCTGGCCGCAGGAGCGCTGGCTCAATCGGTTTTTCCCATCATAACTTTAGCAAAGCGACTGCTTACCTTCAACGAAATTTTCAACCCGAACACTGTGAAAGTCGTATTCGATCTGCGGCATAAAGCGCTGTATTTTAGCCGTCACCCTTTGCCTTATGTTCGCGACGCCCCGCCGGAAAGCTGGCCTGATCATTTCTCGTATTTTAAACATATCGGGCTTTACGCCTACCGGATTGACGCGCTGCAAGCTTTGGCGCAGATTCCCGAAAGCCGGTTGGAAAAGGCGGAATCCCTGGAACAGCTCCGGTGGCTGGAAAGCGGGTATGCGATTGGAATTGTGGAAACGGATATGGAAACAATAGGGATTGACGCGCCGGAAGACTTATTGAAAATAAATTGCCGTTAGCTATTAGCGGTTAGCCATGAGATTATAATCAATTGATTAAAAGGAATTTATAGAATTCCTGAAGAGGTTTTAATGTATTCCCCGATAGGAACGTAAAATCTGTTTACCAGTCGTGGTCTTTGCAAGAAAAAAAAGGTAAGTTTGCAAATTAAAGTCTAAATCCATACGACATCAATTTATGTTATTATAGTTATTATATAACCTTACTCGTTTTATGAAAATTCAAATCCTTATATTTTGTTGTTCGGTCCTATTGACGGGAAATACGCTTTCTCAAGGTCTTTTTATTCCGCGCGACGTGCAGGCAGCTTATAAGAAAGGGACCCGCAGCATGGACGGCAAGCCGGGCAGGAATTATTTTCAAAACTTTGGGCGCTACGATATTGCCGTTAAAGTTTCGCCACCCAGCCGGAACATACAGGGGAGGGAGACCATCGTATATACCAATAATAGTTCCGACACCATCAAAAATCCGGTTATACAGTTGCTGCTCAACAACCATGCGCCCGGGGCCACCAGGGATTTTCCCGGAAACGCCAAGCAACTGACCGACGGCGTCCATGTGACCGAATTTAAAGAAAACGGCGCCGTTAAGCCCTGGCGAGACGCGGGAGCGGCCACGCTGCAACGTTTTAAATTAACGGCGCCTTTGCTTCCGCACGATTCCGTGACGCTTTCTTTTGAATGGAATTATGATTTGTCTAAGGAGCAGGGCCGGGAGGGGATTATTGACTCGACGACTTTTTATATTGCTTATTTTTACCCGCGGTTCTCCGTGTACGACGATATTAATGGATGGGACCGGATGCAATTTACGGGTTCGCAGGAGTTTTACAATGATTTCAATGATTATACCCTGAGCGTGACGGTTCCGAAAAACTTTACCGTCTGGTGTACCGGAACGCTGGTCAACCCTTCGGAAGTATTGCAACCGGCGGCGGCTCAAAGACTGTCCGCGTCGATGACGGATACCGGCGTGGTTCACGTGGCTACCGCCCAGGACGTGGCTAACAAAAGCGTCACCGCTCAAAACGACGCGAATACCTGGCGCTGGCAGGCGCGCAACGTCAGCGACATGGCCTTAGGGGTCAGCGATACATATATTTGGGACGCCGGAAGCGTAGTCGTGGACGCCGCCGCCCGCCGCCGGGCAAGCGTGCAGGCAGCGTATGCGCCGACGTCGAAAGATTTTGCGCAGATGGTGGATTTTGGCAAACACTCCCTTGAATGGTTCTCCAACAACTGGCCCGGCGTTGCGTACCCTTTTCCCAAGACCACTGTTTTCCAGGGTTATGCGGATATGGAATACCCGATGATGGTAAACGACAATACGGAAGAAGACCCTATTTTTGCCCGCTTCGTAGTAGAACATGAGCTTGCGCATACCTGGTTTCCTTTTTACATGGGAATCAACGAACACCGCTACGGCTTCATGGACGAGGGCTGGACGACGGCTTTTGAATATCTGATCGGTAAAGTTGACCTGGGCGAGGATAAAGCGACCGAATTTTTTAAACAATTCCGCGTAGCTAACTGGACGTTGAACCCGTCGGAGGAACATCAGATCCCGGTCATTACGCCGGGCAACGCTATGAGCGGAGCAGGCCTAGGGGACAACGAATATGGCAAACCCGCGCTGGCTTATCTGGCTGTGAAGGATATGCTCGGCGACGATTTATTCAGAAAATGTCTGCACACTTTTATGGACCGCTGGCATGGGAAACATCCGCTACCCTGGGATATGTTTTTTAGTTTCGACGATGCGGCGGGCAAGAACCTTGACTGGTTTTGGAATAACTGGTTTTTTAGCCGCAATTACCTTGACCTCGCTATCCAAAAAGTAGAACCTGCGAAAGGAGGATATTCAGTAACCATAGATAATATCGGCGGATTTGCATCGCCGACCAATATGTTGATTACTTATGAAGACGGGAGTTCCGAAAAAATACATCAGACCGCAGGTATTTGGGAGAGTAATCAAAAGCAGGCCGTTATACCTATTTCCACAAAGAAACGGATGGTCGGATTGAGGCTGGACGGCGGTATTTATATGGACGCCGACGTGTCGAATAATATTTGGACGGCGGGGAAGTAAGCTGTCAGCTATCAGCCGTCAGCCTTCAGCTATTAATTTGGTCGTATAACAATTTTAGTGAAACACTTCTATGCAACGCGCCACGCGCGCAGGGAGGGGATAGGACGTCTTTTTAATTTTTACAAAATATTAAAAAGACCCACTTTTCCCGGGTTTTCTGTCGCAATAGCTATGTTCTTTATCACTTTTCCTTCTTAATTTTTGGTTCATGAATTTTTGCAGTAATTGCGGATACCCGGTTTCTTTAAAATTTATAGAAGGGGAACATCCTATACCGAGATATTTTTGCGAAAACTGCAAAACCGTTCATTATCAGAATCCCAAAATTATTGTAGGATGTGTGCCACTTTGGAAGGAGCAGACCATGCTCTGTAAAAGAGGGATCGAACCGCAAAAAGGGTTTTGGAACCTCCCGGGCGGCTTTATGGAAAATGGGGAAACCGTCGAGGCGGGCGCCGCCCGCGAGGCGCTGGAAGAAACGGGCGTGGAGGCGGATATTCTATCTTTACACAGCGTTTATACGGTCATTTCTGTCAACCAGGTTCATCTGCACTTTTTAGCGAATATCCGGAGCCTGGATTTCCAGACTAATGCGGAAAGCATGGAGATCTCTTTGTTTGAGGAGCGGGAAATCCCCTGGCATGAAATTGCTTTCGCTTCCAACTACTTTGCGCTGCGCTGTTTTTTTGAAGACAGGCGCAAGGGCGCTCGGGAACTGCATTTAGGGCAATGGAATCCTTAAAGTGTTTAACCACTTATTTTTTGGATAATAGCGCTTACCTCTTTTTCGGGAAGTCCGGTAATTTG
>JBBRMZ010000191.1:0-8959 GCA_038230555.1 Chitinophagales bacterium | reverse complement strand
CTGACTCAGACCTGACTCAGACCTGACTCAGACCTGACTCAGACCTGACTCAGACCTGACTCAGACCTGACTCAGACCTGACTCAGACCTGACTTATATAGGGCTTATATAGGGCTTATATATGACTCAAGGGGTTTACGAATACGGAGGGTTATTAAGGATGAACGGACGTCCTAGTCGGTATTTAGGGGATAAATGAGACGATGCTCCCGATGCATCCGCTTCTGATTTTTCGGGTCTATCGTCGCGACGCCCTGTTTGGACTTTTTCAACCCATTATTCGCATTAATTTTTAAACCGATCCAACCTGTCAGCAAGCGAGCGATAATAAAAGTTAAAATACGTACAAAATAAAACATTTTAGTTATATTTGTAGCGTAGTTTAAACAATTTATTGATAGATGGATATTTTTCACGACGCTTTTACTCCTTCGCTTTTTGCTACCGTCATCCTTCCGCTCGCCGTTCCGAAGCCTTATACTTATTATATTCCCCAAGAGTTAAAGGACGCCGTGCAATTTGGCGTGCGGGTGGAGGTACAGATAAAAAACAGCCTTTTATCGGGCCTCGTCGTTTCTATTCATACAGAAAAACCGGAATACGAAACCAAGCCTATTCTTTCAGTCGTGGACGAGCAGCCGGTCGTCGTCGCGCAGCAAATTGAATTATGGCGCTGGATGGCCGCTTATTATTGTTCGACTCTGGGAGAGGTAATGATCGCCGCCCTGCCCGCTTATTTAAAACTTTCCAGCGAAACAAAAGTTACGCTTAATCCCGCATATCCGAATGCGCTCACCGACCTGGAGGATGAAGAATACCTCGTCGCGGAGGCTTTAACGCTACAGCCTGAACTAAGTATTGAAAATATCCGTCAGATCTTACACCGCAAAACGGTATATCCGCTGATCAACGTATTGCTTGCCAAAGGGGTTTTGGCGCTCAACGAAGAACTGGTACAGCGTTATAAACCCAAAATGGTCAACTGCGTTCGCTTATGCGAAGGCGTCGATCTGAAAAAAGCGTTTGCAGACGCCGCTAAATCCGAGAAACAAACCAACGCGCTGATAGCGCTCCTGCAACTAACTAAAACCGAGAAAACTATTCGCTGCGCTGAATTATATCAAAAAGCAGGCGCAAACCTGACGCACCTGAAAAGCCTCGAAAAGAAAAAGATCGTCGAACTTTTCGAGATCGAGGTTAGCCGCATGGGCAGCTACGGCTTGGACCTTATCCTCGCCAGCGAACTGGCGCCGCAACAGGAAACTGCGCTGAAAGACATAGAACGGCTCCTTACCGAAAAAGACGTCGTCCTGCTCCACGGCGTTACGGGCAGCGGCAAAACGCGCGTCTACACCGAGTGTATTCAAAACGCGCTGGCGCGCGGCGAACAGGTGTTGTATCTGCTCCCGGAAATAGCGCTGACCACGCATATTATTAGCCGCCTGCAAAAAATATTTGGCGACGCCATAGCCGTTTTCCATTCGCGCCTAAGCGACCACGAGCGGGTGGAAGTCTGGCGGTCGGTATTGAAAGGCAAACAGGTCATTTTAGGGGCGCGATCGTCGTTGTTCCTGCCTTTCAGGAACCTGGGATTGATCATTGTGGACGAAGAGCATGACCCTTCTTTTAAACAACAGGATCCCGGTCCGCGCTATAACGCGCGCGACGCCTCCATTTTTTTAGCGCGGGTGTACCAGGCAAAAGTCATTCTGGGCACCGCCACGCCCTCCGTGGAATCTTATCACAACGCGCTGACCGGAAAATACGGACTGGTAGAAATGGCCGAACGGTACGGCGGTCTCCAAATGCCGGAAATTGTGATCGTCGATCTGCGTAAAGAAATGGCCCAAAAAACCATGACGTCCAATTTCAGTTCCGTACTGATCGCCGAAATGAAAAGCGCGCTAGACAAAAACGATCAGGCCATCCTGTTCCAAAACCGGCGCGGCTATTCGCCCACCCTGCAATGCGGCGCCTGCGGGGTCGCCGTCGAATGTAAAAACTGCGACGTGACGCTCACCTATCATAAGTTTTCCAACGCCCTCAATTGTCACTATTGCGGTTTTACCCGGGCCATGCCCAAAGAATGCGCAGCCTGCGGATCGAAAGCGCTGACGGTCAAAGGATTCGGAACGGAAAGAATTGAAGACGAAATTGCTATCGCCCTGCCCGAAGCCAAAATTGACCGGATGGACCTTGACACCGCCCGCTCCAAGAATGCTTTTTCCAAGATCATCAACGACTTTGAAGAAGGCCGCACGAACGTGCTGGTCGGCACGCAAATGATCGCCAAAGGGCTGGATTTTGAACACGTCGGCGTGGTGGGCATTTTGAGCGCCGACAATTTACTGCGCTTCCCCGATTTCAGGGCCTCCGAACGCGCTTTTCAGTTAATGACGCAGGTGAGCGGTCGGGCGGGGCGTAAGCATAAACGGGGCAAAGTAGTCATCCAGGCTTTTGAAGCGACGCATCCCGCCCTCTTCGACATTCAACAGAACGACTTCCAGACTTTTTTTCACCGCGAACTAAAAGAACGCCGCGAGTTTGACTATCCTCCGTTCTGCCGCCTCATTGGTTTGCAGCTTAAACATAAGGATGCGTCGGTGTTGAACGCGGCCTCCCAAAAATTCGCCGACGCCCTGAAGTCCGTTCTGGGCGAGTCGGTGAAAGGCCCCGCCGTGCCAACCATCGGACGGGTCAATAATTACTTCCGGACTGATTTTTTAATCAAAATAGAAAAGAAGGCGGCCCAAATGGAGCGCGTAAAAGCGCTGATCGCGCAATCTATTTACGATCTGCAAAAATCTGCCGGCTATGGAAATGTCCGGGTAAACGTGGACGTAGATCCTTATTAACGATACTGCTTTCGCGGCATAGTAGTTGCTAATTAAGATGTATATTTATCCCGCCCCCGACGCTTTTCCCGCTGTTTTTATTCCCTTTTTTGTTAAAAATTTATTCAACAGTATTTTTTTTTATAATAAATATTATCTTACCCCTCTAATAACGCTGCGTTTTTAAATATAAAGCGACAATAAAATCCTCGAACAATGTTAGAATTCTATAATCATCCTGATTACAAACGGTTCAAATTCAGGGAACTCAAAATTTATTCTTCCACCGAATGGCTGGCGGATAATAAGAAAAAATACCGGCAGGTGTTCGACCGGTATGAAACAACCTATGTTTATGCAGAGCTTTCGCTCTATAATAAATTATTCGACCTTGAGGACTGGGAGGTAGAAGTAGAGTTGCGATGTTCCATGTTGAAAAAAGGGAAAGCAGAACTTTGTTTGCTTCCGTTTAAAAGAAAGGTCAGTAAATACGATCATGTCATCTATGTGCGCGAAGGCTGGGGCAACAAAAAAGAAGGCGCTTTCTGGAAAAAAGGGGCTTATTACTGGGAAGCATTCGTGAACGGCGAAAAGGTGGCGACCAAGTATTTCTATATCGAAGACGGCGGCAGACCTGTTGCCGCAAGCGATAATCCGTATCTGGAAGTTCAGTCGCTTCGTTTATACGAAGGCTCCTATGACGACATTCCCGAACCAGAACGCGTATATTACCGGAATTTTGGGAGCGAGGAAACCCGCTATATTTATGCCGAGGTGGCGCTCAAAAACCTGAACTTACAGAAAAGCTGGCAATGCGAATTGTTCGTCAAGTTTTATAACGACGCGCGGGAATTAAAAGGGCAAGTGGTCCGGCTTCATCGCGTAGAACGCAAAGACGAAACCATCAACATCACCGCAGGATGGGGTTCCAACGTGAAAGGCTCCTGGCGAAAAGACCGTTACACGGCGGAAGTGATCTTTATGGATCGCCTGATGGCGGTCGCCATATTTGACGTCGGCGATGAATTTGTAGAAGGGGCGCTGCCCGTCGTCACGCCCAACCAAGATACATTGACGGTTCCGGGGTTGGAAGGGGACAAGGATCTTTCTTTTGAAGACGTAATGGGCAAAATGGACTCGCTGATCGGCCTGAAAGCCATCAAGCAAAAAGTACGCGACCACGCCAAATATATTCAGTTCTTACAGGTGCGGAGAGAAAAAGGATTTGAAGAAAAGGAGGTAATCAACGTGCATTCGGTTTTTGTCGGAAACCCGGGCACCGGTAAAACGACCGTTGCGGGAATGATGGGGAAATTGTATAAAAAAATGGGTCTCCTCAGCAAAGGCCATGTGCATGAAGTCGACCGCGTAGACCTGATCGGCGAATACATCGGTCAGACGGCGCCTAAGGTCAAAGACGCCATTGAAAAAGCTCGCGGCGGCGTCCTCTTTATCGACGAAGCCTACTCGCTGGCGCGCACCAATGAAGACAGCAAGGATTTTGGCCGGGAAGCCGTTGAAATTCTTGTCAAAGAAATGTCTAACGGTACCGGCGATATAGCGGTCATCGTCGCGGGTTACCCCAAGGAAATGAAAAATTTTATCGATTCTAACCCTGGTTTGAAATCGCGGTTTAAAATATTTTTTGAGTTCCAGGACTACCTGCCTCAGGAACTTTCCAAAATTGCCGAGTTTGTTTGCGCCGAAAAGAATGTCGCGCTAACGGCGGCGGCGGCCAAAAAAATAGACAATATCATTATCGAAGCCTATCGCACCCGCGACCGTTCTTTTGGAAACGCCCGTTTTGTGTACGACGTCATCGAGCAGGGCAAAGTAAACCTGGGCCTGCGCGTCATGGATACGCACAACCCAAAATCGCTCTCGAAAGATGAAATGTCGCTGATCCAGATCGAAGACGTAGAGAAAATTCAGATTAAACAAAAACGCGAAATTCCCAATATACCCGTCGACGAAGCGCTTCTGAAAATTGCCCTGGAGGAACTGAATCGCCTGATCGGGATGCAAAAGATCAAAGATCAGATCACTGAAATGGTCAATCTCGTGCGTTTCTACCGCGAAACCGGCAAAGACGTGCTAAACAGTTTCTACTTGCATACCGTCCTGATCGGCAACCCCGGAACCGGTAAAACAACGGTGGCCAGGATTCTGACTAAAATTTATAAATCTTTGGGCGTCCTGGAACGCGGTCACATGGTCGAAACCGACCGGCAGGGCCTGGTAGCGGGTTACGTCGGACAGACCGCCATCAAAACGGCGGAGAAAATTGACGAAGCCATCGGCGGCGTTCTCTTCATCGACGAAGCATACGCCCTGACCAGTTACGGCGGCGGCGCGCGCGGCGATTTTGGCGACGAAGCGATACAAACGCTGTTAAAAAGAATGGAAGACCAGCGGGGCCAGTTTTTTGTATTTGTCGCCGGATATACCGACAATATGGAAACCTTCCTGAAGGCCAATCCGGGGCTAAATTCAAGATTCGACCGGATCCTGAAATTTGACGACTATCAGCCGGATGAATTGATGTATATCGCTCTGCAGATGTTTAACGAAGCCGGCGTCTCTTTAGACCCCGAAGCGGAAGAGCATATCCGGAATTATTTTATCTTCATCCACGAATTCCGGGATAAATATTTTGGCAACGCGCGCTCTGTCCGGCAAATCGTCGTGGAGGCCACGCACCGCCACAGTTTACGGATTGCCTCCATGCCTAAAGCAGAACGGAACGCCGCGAACATTAATCTCCTGACCATGGAAGACGTCGTGGTATTCAGATCCGACAAAAATGATTTTGTATTCAACCGCAAAAATATCGGCTTTCAGTCGAAGGCAAGAAATAGATGACCGGTTCTTAAAACCGTATAATTGATAACTTCTGATTTTTTAAGCGCCGCCTGTATTCAAACCAGGCGGCGCTTATTTTTTAGTCTATGCCGCCCCGGTCTTCTTCGAGATCATTGTGTTCGTCGCCGCCCAGGCTATAATATTCGTTTTCCTCGTCTTCCGTACCCGGCATTTCCTGCTGTTCGTCCAATTCGGAACCCGGCACGTCGAGATCGTCTCCCGCCACGTCGTCTTTAAAATCTTTCTCGTTCTTCAGCGCAAATTCGTCGGGAGCGAAAGTTGATTTGCCTTGTAGCAAATCTTCAGGGTCAATGTTTTCCTCTTCTTTAGATTTGCTGTAAATATCTTCGCTCGGCGGATATACCGGATAGCCGGGGAAATCATTGGCTTCCGTTTTATCCGATTTTGAATGGGCGCTCCTTGGAGAATTCGGTTCTTTTTTCATTGAAAAGCAAATTTGAGTAAAATAAAGGAGGTTTTTTATGTCGGATCATTGGCCGTCCGGACGAGCGCGCTTGTAGCAAAGCTACGCTTAAAATACGTCCATTAAAGCGCTTCGGTTTTAAAACAGACAATAATAAGGCAAAGAGCCGGATTTATATTAATTCTTTTAATAAGTCGGCAAAATTCAATGGCTGCGTAAACATCTGTAGCGAGCCGTCCGCTTTGGAAGGCCAAAGCGCTCTTGGCCGGTCCCAATACAACTCGACGCCGTTGGCGTCGGGGTCGTTCAGGTAGAGCGCTTCAGAAACGCCGTGGTCGGCGGCCCCGGTCAGCGGGTAGCCCGCTTTTTGGAGTCGGTCGAAAATAACCGCTAAATCTTTCCGGGTCGGGTACAAAATGGCGGTATGGTATAACCCTACGCCGTTTTCCGGCGCCGGCTGCGCGCCTTTGCTGTGCCAGGTGTTCAGTCCGATATGATGATGGTAGCCGCCCGCAGAAATAAAAGCCGCTTGGGCGCCCATCCGTATCATGACCTCAAAACCCAGTAAATCGACATAAAAAGCCAGCGACCGGTCTATGTCGGACACTTTTAAATGGACGTGGCCGATGCGGGTTTGGGCGGGAACCGTGTATTTTTCGCTCATTGCAGAAAAAGAATTGATTTCAGATAAGACGCAAAAACAGGAGTTTTTGTTCTTTGATCTCTTTACAACTTATTTTTTTAGTCCCTTCTGATAGAAAACTTGTATTTTTACCTTGTTAATTGTAAATTGGTTTTACAATTAACAAGGTAACATGGTCATAGAAAGAAGTTTATCGAAGGATATTTTATTGGGATTGAGTTATTTCCCGGTGGTCGGCATTGTCGGTCCTCGTCAGGTGGGTAAAACCACATTGGCCAAACAACTCATGCCGCTTATTGCCCGACCGAGCGTTTACCTCGATCTGGAACTGGACGCCGACGTTGAAAAACTAAAAAATGCGCAGGCTTATCTACAATCGCACCAGGATAAGTGCGTAGTGATTGATGAAATTCAACTCATGCCGCGCCTGTTCTCTTTATTGCGCGCGCTCGTCGACCAGGATCGCGTTCCCGCCCGTTTTTTGATCTTGGGTTCCGCCTCGCCTTCGTTAATTCGGGAAAGCCCTCAAACGTTGGCAGGCCGGATCGCATACAGCGAACTTGCGCCGTTGTCGCTGCCGGAAGTGGAAACGGTCGGGGTCGGTCAAAGCGAGCATTGGTTCCGGGGTGGATTTCCGGACGCGCTGCTAGCGCCGAGCGCCGAATTATCGGCTATCTGGCTGCGCAACTTTGCCAATACGTTTTTAGAAAAAGATTTGAAAGCGATGGGCTACGAAATCAGCCTGCAAACCATGTCGAAATTGTACCGGATGATCGCGCATATCCACGGACAATTATTGAACGTCAGCGCTTTATCTTCCTCGCTCGGCGTTACCCATCCGACGGTCGGGAAATATTTGGACCTGCTGGAAGGTGGTTTTTTAATCCATCGGCTTCAACCTTATTACGCTAATTTGGGCAAGCGGCTCATTAAATCGCCTAAAATTTATTTCCGCGATACGGGTATTTTGCACCAACTGGCAAGTATCGCCAGTTTTGAAGACTTACTGGGCAATTCGCTCGTCGGAGCGTCCTGGAAGGGGTACGCGATCGAACAAATCCGTCGCGTCACTGAAAATAAATGGCAGTATTATTTTTACCGGACAGTGGTCGGCGCCGAGGTAGATTTGGTTCTTATCAGCCCGAACGGTAAAATGGTCTGCGTAGAGATCAAATATTCGCTAACGCCGTCCATTCCAAAAGGTTTTTACGTCAGCGTGGCGGACTTAAAACCGGACTTCCAATACGTCATTATCCCCGGCGGCGAACCATACTGGCTCAACGGACGGCTGAAAGTGTGCAGCCTTTCTCATTTCCTAAACCAGGAAATCAGGGAAATTTATTGATTCTTTATTTATATAGGCGCATAAAAATATGTAAGGCTTAATTTTCATAAACGCTTCATAATCAATAAAAAAACTAATACCTAGCGGCTAAAAGCTAACAGCTACTTCGCCCTCATTTTATTCCCTTTCGCTTCGTGTGTTAGTTCTGCCAGCCCGAGTTCTTCCATGAGCGGCGGAATGTACATTCCAAATCGTCCGCGAAGCCCTTTTTTTAGCCCGTACCAGCCGCCGGCCGGGTTCGTTTCCGAACGCCCCCAGGCTTCCACGGTTCCTGCTTTGGCCGGTTTTTGCTCGTCGGCGCTGCCCAACTCCATCCAGTCGCCGTGTTGTTGAAGCATATCGTGCAAATCGGCCAGACTCTGATAATTGTACAGCAGGGTCGTTTTGCCGACCACGCAGACAATGACCTCTTTCCCGTCTTTGACGTCTTTATACATTTCGTATTCTGACGACAGCGGCGGGGTCTGGAGTTTCCAGGGATTTTCTTTTGTTCCTTTTTCCATGTTGTTATTTTTAATCTTTCAAATATACGCCCTTTTTTAAAACCGGAGTCCATTAAAACCGTAACGCCGGTGTTGATAATTTTTAAAAACCCATACTTCCGTTTAATTATTTTGTATTTTTGTTTTTTGATCTATGACCAAATAACAACGTCTCCTTTATGGCCTCCGGACTCCCCTACGAAGATTTGGAATATCTGAAAAGAGGTAAAAATTACCTGTTTGGGATCGGTATTGGCGCGTATCAACATTTTGCCAAGCTCCCTAACGCTTCGAGGGACGTCGAGGACATGGCTGCCGTGTTGACCGAAAATTACGGGTTCGAACTGCCCCTCGGAATGCTTTGCGACT
>JBBRMZ010000190.1:0-9008 GCA_038230555.1 Chitinophagales bacterium | reverse complement strand
GCGGGTCGCCCAAGGCGTCCGCGCAGATCGTTAAGGTGTACGTCTCGTTGGGCTGGTAATTATTAGCGGCGCCGCCGCTGTCAAAAAATTTGGCCCGGCATGCGCCGGTTACGCCGCCATTGGACATCAAAATAACGCTGTCGCCCACTGCGGTAGACGCTATACAGGTCGAAAACGAGAAAACGTATAAAATACAGGCGATGATTCTTCTCATGAATTTAAATGGAGCAGGTTAATAAATATTGAAAAGCGGGGGGCGCTGCAAGCGTTCAGTTCTTCGCCGACTGCAAATAGCTTTTCAAATGCTCCACAAAAATTTTTCCGGGGAAATAAACCAAATGTTTATCGGTTCCTTCGATCCGGTAAACGGTCATTTCGTCCCAATCATGCGTCAGGTTTTGTTCTTTTTCCAATTTTAATATATTTATGCTTGCGAGATCGGTAATTTTTACGGAAGGATAGTTGCCGGTCAGCCGCTTTTTAGGTGGTCCGTCGCTGATGAACCAGGCGGACTGTAGATAATAATTCCAGCGGCCAATCATCAGAGGATAGGTTTTGGCGAGGTCGTCAATATAACGGGCTTCGTAGACTTCATACAAACGGGAGTCTGGTTTGAAGGAAAAGTTTTGCGAAAGGACCAGGAAAGGGCAAAAAAGCAGCGGTAGTAAAATCTTTCTTTTCATATTAACCAGTTTTTACTCGATCACAAAATTACGATTTTCACGCTTATAACGCGGATATGCTTCTTTAATTTATAAAGTTTAACATATTTTGAATCAAACACGTGCATTATATTCAATATGCAATTTATTATATGAAGACGGTATAAGTCAGCCGCTTAAATTAGAACGCAAAATTTACTGAAACGACCGGAATTTAGAATAGAAGACCGCAATTTCCGGCTTCTTTAAAGGAATATCCCAGTAGCCGTCGTAATGAATAAAATAAGGAATATATTTCTTCCCTAATTTCCCTAATTCGATATTCATGGTTACGTCGAACTGGAAAATCCAGTTTGCATATTTCAGGCGGTAATTTCGTCCAAGCACCTGGAAATCGACCTTATCAAAATAGGTTTCCATGAATTTTACGACCGTCTCTTTTTCGCCCATACCGGGTTTGGCGCGGACGGTGAAAATATAGCAGTCAACAGAATCTTTGTACCTGCCCGACAAAAAAGAATAATCATAATAGGGCTGCATCTTTTCAGAAAATATCTCCATTTTCTTCCCGATAAAAGGAACGTTGACGCGCTCGCCCGGTTTGAAGATCAGCTTTTTCAGGTCGTTTATATGACCCGAAGTTTTATCGTCCGCTTTCTGCAAAGACAGGGAATCGGCGTCGTCTTCGGACGTTCCTTCGCATACTTTCCCATGGGTCAGAAAAAGGCGGTCGAACAATTCGGCGGTATAAAAACGGGGTTTCCTGCTATTCTTTTCAAAAAAAGAGCCTGTGACCGATTCTTTTTGGACGTCCATGGTCCGGCAACTTCCGTCAGAATGTTGCAGGATCAGGCTTTCATATCCAGCCCGCACATTTTTTTTCTTATCATACAGCGTGATGGAATTCTCGGCCTGATAGGTATGTTTGCGCAGGTTCTTAAAAGCGCGGTAAAACGTTTCGTCGGTCTGTATTTTTTTAATAAAATTCTTCAGGTTGAGGCGGGTATCTTTAACCACGAACTCGTCCAGCGTCAATTTATAATAAATAGAATCTTCTTTTTGCGCGGACGCTACAGACCAAATACAACAAGCCAGGCATACAACAAAAAAACGCATATCAGGTCATGGAATATGAGAGAGGCGGGTAGACGGATATGGAACGAAAAAAAGGTAAGGACGGTATATTTTGCAGTAAAAAAAGTAGTCAATCTTTAAAACGGTCGATTTGCCTGCGCTCTTTTTTGGTTGGACGGCCGGTTCCCCGATCCCTTCGTTCGGGACTGCCGGCGGGGTCTGCAAACCAGCTATTAAATTTATTGAGTTCCTCTATGGGGGTCAGGTCTTCGTAACAAACGACCGCCTCGGGCGCTCCGACCCTTTTATCGATGAGCGCCAGGGCTTTATAGACCATATTAAATCCTTCTTTCTTGACGGACACGACGTCGCCTGCAACGATCAGTTGGGACGGTTTGGCCTTTTCCCCGTTGACTAATACCTTATTTTCTTTGCATAAATCGGTTGCGAGGGTTCTGGATTTAAAAATTCTGACCGACCATAACCATTTATCGACCCTTACTTTCTCTAACATGGGAATAGAAATTAGCTTTTAGCCGTTAGCCGTTAGTTTTTATAGCTTCCATTTTATTGATTAGAAATACGTTATAACTAACTTGGCGGCTTTTAAAAGGACGCGATCCATTAATCGACCACTTTAAAAACTGTTCCGCTTTTAACAACCACTTTAGCGTCTGGAAAACCTGAGGTTTTCGCTTTTGCTTTGATTTCTTTAGCGTCGTGCAGCGTTTTGAAACCGTCAATAACAAAAACAGTATAAGCGCCTTCTTTGACTGGAACTACCTTCCCCAGTTTAACGGTTTTAGTAGCGTCAAATCTTGCGGCGTCTTTATAAGCGGCCAGCCGGACTTTAAACGTTTTATCTTCTTTAACAATTTTCGGGATCGCCGCAGGGCGGCGGAAAGTATCCGCCGCGGGTCTGGCCATATCTTTTCTGAGCACAATCGTACTATAGGCGGCCGGCAAAACCCTCCTTGCGCTGGGTTTCAGCGCGGGAACGGTTTGCTTTTGAGGCGCCAGGGCGACGCCTTTAGGCGTCAGCGTATTGGACTGGAGCGTCTGGACGCCGCTCAGGTATTTTTCCAGGGCCGTTTCGTCGGTTTCTTTGACGATGAACGCGCCTTTAGCGGCGTCGCGTATTTTCCCGAGCGTGGCGGCTGCCGCCTCGCGGGTTTTAAAAACGCCCAGGCGTATTTTAAATCTGCCGTCTTCGGAAACTGAATAAATTTTCCCGTAAGACTTTAAATGACTGAACGGTGTCAAACTTGCCGCGCCGGTTTGCACGGCCAACTGAATGGCGAAAGCGGTAGCGGGAACGGGTTTCACATTACTCCTGGGCGCCGGCGCGCGGGTCGTTAAGCTTTCAGTTACAGGCAAAGGCCGGACAGATGTTTTCTGCACGGGCGGCGATTTGACGGCCAGCGCGGAAGGCGAAAGCGAAAGGCCGCCTACGACGTCCCTGTTTTTCCCGGAGCCTACCTGCACGGTCTTGTGCGTATTGACGTATCCTTCTTTTGAATAATGTAAAACATAGGTCGCGTTACTATCCAGGACCATATTAAAATTTCCGTCCGCGCCGGATTTTGCGCTGAGTTTAGCGCCGTTGATCTGGTTGGTTGCAGTAACGACGACTCCGTCTATGGGTTCGTTGTTGTTCGCGTCCGTTACGTTGCCGGTAAAACTGCGGGTGCGCGCAGAAAACGCCAGTCCGACTCTTTTTAACAGCACCTCCGCCACGCGCGCCGTTTTTTCTCCCGTCGACAGAACGGTAATAGATTGGGTCGCAAAACTGTCTTTGGATATCTCCAGACCCAAAGAACCGCCTTCGCTCAGATCGACTAACCAGATACCGCCTTTGCCCTGCGTCAATTTATGAGCGTCGCCAAATGTCGCTTTGACGTTCGCGTCTCTAATTACTTTTTTGGTTCCTTCGTTCAACACCACTACCTGGACGGTCTCGACGGGTTTACTCACGTAATAAATATCTTCGTTTCCTTTGCCTCCTTTGCGGTTGGAATTAAAATAGCCAAAATTGCGGACGTGGTCGTATATAAAACCATAATCGTCGCCCATACTGTTGACGCCGGCGCCCAGGTTGACGGGCGTTTCCCAGCCATTTTCTTTTTTAACAGATTTGAACACGTCGTAGCCCCCCAGACCCTCGTGGTAATTGGAAGAAAAGTATAACCCCGTTCCGTCAAAGAAAGGCGTGATCTCGTCGCCGGGCGTATTGACGCCGCCGCCGAGGTTCACAGGCGAACTCCAGACCCCGTCGTTGTTGTAAGAAACATAAAGATCAAAACCGCCTTTTCCGCCCGGACGGTCGGAAGCAAAATAAAGCGTATTGCCGTCGTAATTTAGAGAAGGGAATCCGGTGGCATACCCGGTCAGGTTATAAGGGTACGCTTTTACGTCTGCCCATTGTCCGTTCGGAGAGATTTTAGCAAAATAAATGCTCAATTCATGACCGCCGCCCGCCAGGATACGGTCGCCTTCCACCATGTTATTACGCGTAAAAGCTACCGTCTTCTGGTTGCCCGCTACGGAAACGAACCCTTCGTTATAACTGTTCTGCAGGTCGTTCTTAAAGAACATTGCCTTTGCCGTTTTGGTAGCGCGCGATTCCAGCGGGGCGGTAAACAACTGATTCTTAGGACCTCCCGTCCAGTCGACGGCGTCTTTTTTCATAGCGCGCTGCATATCCGTACGGGTAGAAGAAAAGAGTATCTGGTCGTTGTAAAACGAAGCGCCGTAGTCGTCGCCCGATGAATTGACAAAACTGGACTTCACGTCATATTCAGACGGCTGCGCCGCCGCCGTCCGGGCGAACCGGGAGGCTGCAATGAAATGATTGGCGCGGTCTTCGTCGTTCGGTTTAAAAGCTTTAAAATAGCCTTCCGCGCGGTCATATATGCCCTGCGACATGAGGACCTGCCCGTATTGAAATAATACAATGGGATCAGCGTCAGGTTGACGGGCGGCGATTTCATACCATTTTGCGGCGGCGCTCAGTTGGTTGGTCCGGCGGTAAGCGTCGGCAAGCCGGGCGGCGGCATGGTTAACGTCGGTATGGACGGCTAATATTTTCTCGTACGATTTGGCGGCCTGCCGGTAGGCGTGGAGTTCGTATTGTTTATCGGCTTTTTCCAGCTCGTCATTTTGAGCCGACGCCGAAAAGGACGTTAGTCCGCAGACCAGCGCCGTGAAGATTATTTTAGATAATCGCATAGAGTGGTTTTTAAATGTATAGTGATTCAATAGCGAATAAAAATCCGGAGCGGTTGTTTGCAAAACCGTTTCGTAATAAGTCTTTATGTATAAAGGCAGGGCAGGCTCTGCGTTTTAAATATAGCTGTTTGAATTTTAGCAAGCGCTTGTTAAAATTAACTACAAATTAACGGGAAAAGTTGCAGAAAAGCAAGGGGAAATATATAAGGTTAAGACAGATCGAATAAATTCTTTACTAATGGCGACCGCTGCACATTAAACCCCTCCGCAAAATCGACCCCCGCAGCCCTGCCCATCACGCTGTCTTTCCCGCGCAGCGCGTTGATAAAGTCCTTACCGGAGATAGGCGTAACCGGTTCTTTGCTATCCGGATCATAAAATTGCGAGCGAAAGGCCATGACGAGTTCATGTTTTTGTTCGATATAGGGCGTTATATCAACCACAAAATCAGGTTTCAGGAATCGATCCTGGATATAGTGATAGACAAATTTTGGACGCCACGGGGTTTGTGCTGCGCCGTCCGCGTCTGCGGTGGATATTTTAGATAGCCCCGAATAAAAACAGGCGTCGGCGGTTAATTTAGCGGCGCGGCCGTGGTCGGGGTGACGGTCGTCGAGGGCATTGCAGAGGACGATTTCGGGCCGGTAGCGGCGCAGCGCGGCGACAATCTTCAGGATGTGAGTCCGATCTACTGCAAAAAAGCCGTCCGCCAGGTCGAGTTGTTCCCTGAACCGGGCGCCCATTAACAGGGCGGATTCCAACGCCTCTTTTGTGCGGATCTCCGCGCTGCCCCGCGTGCCCAGTTCGCCTTTGGTCAGGTCGAGCAAACCGACGGTTTTCCCTTGCGCGATATGGCGCAGTAAAGTCCCGCTGCAACTCAGCTCGACGTCGTCGGGGTGGACGCCAATGGCGAGGATATCTACTTTCATGAAATATAGTTAAAAGGGTTTATACGGCTAAAAAGTTAGTTGTTAAGCCGTTCCGATTCAAAATAAGCCCAAAGAAAACGGTTTATAGCGGAATTTAATTAAGCTAACATGTATTTTTTCGAGCATAGCGGGATCAAAAAAAACGACGCCCAGCCAGAAAAGATCAATGGTCAACCGGACGCGGGGATGGCCCTGAATCTCCTTCCAGGCGCTTTCCATCTCTTCGGACCAGTGAATATCGTCCAGGATAAAAACGCTTCCGGAATGCGCGAATTGGAGACATTCATGGAAATAACGAAGCGTGGGTTCTTTGCGGTGATTGCCGTCGATGAACACGCAATCCAGACGCCCCAATCCCTGGAGCGCTTTTTCCAGCGTATCCTCGAAACGGCCTTCCACGACGTCGATCTTAGGCCAATGAGCTACTTTCCTAAAACGCGCGTAATACAATTCTATGTTTTGCCGCGCGACGGCGGCAATCGCCGGAGCGCCTTCGAGCGTAACGGTTTTTGCTTCCGGAGCGCCTTCCGATAAATAAAGGGCAGAGACGCCGAGCGAAGTTCCAAACTCCAGGATGGTCGACGGTTTGTACAGTTGGACGATCCTGAATAATTGCCGGCATTCTTCAACGGGAGAAACTGCGGCGGCGGCAATGGAGGCGATCCGCCGCATGGGCCCGTTACCGCCTATGGCGCCTGCGCCAAAATCTTCAACGGGGATCGTTTCCGCGCTTTGCGCCATTTTCCGGCGGACGGTTTCAATATGGTCGAAGGCATAGAAATATCTTTGATCTTCCAGTACGCGCTCCACAAATGTAAAAACAAAAGGGGAATGGACCTGGTACTTGGTTTTTGCCCGAAAATAATAGGCCGCATACCGTAAAAGAATTTTTAACCGGCGATTCATGGGCCAAATATAAGTAGCCGTTAGTTATTAGCCATTAGCTGTCAGCTTGTATTTTATGAATCTGGGATAAATTATCCCGGTTTATGCGGGCGACAAAAACAAAAGCGACATTTTAGCTCAAGCGTTTTTGCGGCGTCGGCGACCTTTTTCTCTTTTATTCAAACATAAAAAATAATTTTGCATCTTTAAACTTCGGGTTGGTGGATTCAAAAAATTATATCGGGATTGAAATTGGCGGATCGAAACTTCAAATTGTACTGGGCGACGAAAAAGCGCGGATATTGGAACGGTTTCGTTTCGAGGTCGACCGGAACGCCGGCGCTGAAAAAATACAGGAGAGCATATCGGAAACCGCGCGCGGCTTCAGAACGAAAAAGATTTCCGGCATAGGGGTCGGCTTTGGCGGTCCTGTCGACCGGGTGGCCGGAAAAATTTGGGAATCGCATCAAATCCAGGGTTGGTCGGGTTTTCCGTTGAAGCGGTGGCTGGAAGAACTGACCGGCGTTCCGGTTTCGATTGACAACGACGCCAACGCGGCGGCTTTGGGAGAATCGTTATACGGCGCCGGAAAAGACCGCAATATTGTTTTATATATAACGTTGGGTAGCGGGGTTGGAGGAGGCGTAGTCGCCGATAAAAAAATATACCGAGGCGCGGCGCCCGGAGAGGTCGAAATAGGGCATATCCGGTTAGACAAAACCGGGCGCACGCTGGAATCAGCCTGTTCGGGATGGGCGGCGGATCAAAAAATTCGCGACGCGGTTCGTCTTTATCCCGAAAGCGCTTTGTCCCGTTTTGCGCCGGGCGTTCAGGGAGCCGAGGCAAAATTGCTCCGGCAGGCGCTGGAGGCGAACGACGCTTTGGCGATCAGGATACTGGACGAAATCTGCGACGACCTGGCTTTTGGCGTCTCTCATGCCGTTCATTTATTCCATCCCGAAACGGTTATTTTAGGGGGAGGATTATCTTTGATTGGCGAGCCGCTGCGAATCAAAGTAGCGCAAAAACTGATCCCATACTTAATGGACGCTTTTCAACCCGGGCCTTTGGTCCGGCTTTCCATATTAAAGGAAGACGCTGTTCCCGTCGGCGCGCTTGCGCTGGCCATCCAGGATAAACCATAAAAAATAAACCGTATGGATAGTTATTTTAAAGAATATATCGATCTCCAAAAGAAAGCGCTGGAAACCATTCCGGTGGAGAAATTAACCGGGATCATCGGGCTTTTCAGAGCCGCGCTGGACGAAGAGCGCCAGATCTTTGTTTTTGGCAATGGCGGAAGCGCGGCTAACGCCTCGCATTTTATCACGGACCTCGGAAAAGGCGCGTCGGACAAAACCCATAAACGTTTCCGCTGCATGTCGCTGAACGACAACGTCAGTTGGATGACGGCCATCGGGAATGATTACGCTTACGACGAGATATTCGTGCGGCAACTCGCGAATTTTGCCCGGCCGGGCGACCTGCTGATGGTATTGAGCGTCAGCGGAAATTCTCCTAATCTCGTTAAAGCGGCCGAGTGGGCTAAAGAAAATCAACTTCACTGCATTGCTTTAGTGGGCGGGAAAAAAGGAAAACTGGCCGAACTGGCCGATACGGCTATCGTCATAAACGATACGCATTACGGGCGCGTGGAAGACGCCCAAATGGGCGTCTGTCACATGATCTGTTATGCGTTCATGGAAAAAAGCGAATTACAAAAACCATAGATATATTGAGTTCAACAAGATAATATGGCTATTCATTTGTCGTTAATTACGCATGAAAAAAAACAGCCGGATATTTATATTGTTCTTTTTTTCTCCCTGTCTGCTTTTTGGTCAGGCATACGGAACGGCGGTCGGTATGCGGCTGGGAAGCAGTTTTGGCGTGACCGCCCAGCAGCAGGTCGCTTTGCACACCACGGTAGAAGGAATTATGTCGGCGGGCCTGAGTTCCAAAGATCTGTCGCTGACCATCCTGGGCGAACAGCACAATAGCCTGCTGACCAAAAATTTTAACTTTTATATCGGCGGCGGGGTTCATAAAGTCTGGCTGCATCAAAAAGAACCCGACGGAACTACGGCCTATGCCGGACTGACGGGAATCGCAGGTTTTGAACTGAGCATCGGTAACGTGGTCCTTTCCAGCGATTTTAAGCCCGCTTTCAATATTTTCAGCGGCGGCGGCTGGGACACGCAAACGGCGCTTTCCATCCGCTATATTTTTG
>JBBRMZ010000189.1:0-9034 GCA_038230555.1 Chitinophagales bacterium | reverse complement strand
GCCTTTTTAACTGGATGATTGAGAAAACCAAGATTCAAACAGCCTCAAAAGTGAGGGCTACCGCCGGTTTAATGACGCATATTTTCGGCTCAATCGTCACAGCGCTGCTTTTTTGGCTGTTTTAACCCATTATTCGCATATTTTAATATATTTTATGACGCCAATAATCAAAGCCGTTTTTTTACCCTTAAGCTTCGTCGCCTTCAGCCAGGCGGCTTTCGCTCAAAATGGGATAGTAGAACTTGACGACAGCGTTCACAGCGAAATATTGAATAAGAACGTCAAATACAGCGTTTATTTGCCGGCCGCATGGGCGCAAAAAGATTCCGTTTTGCCGGTCGTTTACCTGCTGCATGGGCTGGGCGGCGGCGACCGCGATTATTTACAGGGTTTCCGATTGGGAAATAAAATGGATTCCTGCATTGCCATTGGCGCTTTACCGCCTGCGGCGATTATCTGCCCGGAGGGATACCGCACATTTTACACCAACGATGTGGCGGGCAAATTCAGGTATGAAGATTTTTTTATACAGGAATTTATTCCTTTGATAGAGAAAAAATACGGCGTGGGAGGTAAAAAAGAAAAAAGAAGCCTGGCAGGCTTATCGATGGGCGGCTACGGCGCTTTGAAAATCGCCATGAAATACCCGGACGCTTTTCAAGCCGCCTCGGGGATGAGCGCGGCGATCAGATCGGATTCCGCTATGTTGGCATTGACGTCCGTCGAATGGAAAGACCGGGGCTTCGACCAAATTTATAGCGTCGCTAACAGCGACAACCGTTTAACGCCCGCCTGGTACGAGAATTCAGTTTTGTATTTAGCGCAAACCATGCCGGCGGAATCGCTGCAAAAAGTCCGCTACTGGATTGACTGCGGCGACGACGATTATCTCGACGACGGCAATTATGAATTGCATAAAATATTGAAAAAGCGAAAAATATACCATGAATACCGCGTCCGCAACGGCGGACATGAATGGATGTATTGGGATACGGGAATTATCCCGGCCTTAAAATTTGCGCTTAAGAAATGATCTTTTGATCCCTGAAATAGTTCCATAAGGTTTCGTCCGGCGGCGGCGCTTCTAAAAATACCCGCCCGCCGGAAACGGGATGATCGAACGTCAGCTTCCACGCGTGCAAATGAATGGCCCGGTCTTCATTGCTCCGGCGAAACCCATATTTAACGTCCCCTTTTATGGGACAGCCGACGGCCGCGAACTGCGCGCGGATCTGATGATTCCTACCGGTCAGCAGGTCAACCTCCAACAGAAAATAACGGTCGCTTTCGCCGATGATCCGGTAACGAAGCTCGGCGGGCTTTGTGTCCGGCGTCGATGTTTCTCCCGCATGCGAAACGTTGATCTTCCCGTTTTTCTGAATATGGTGCAACAGGGTTCCTTCGTTTTCGGGCGGCCTTTGGGCGACGACGGCGAGATAGGTTTTTTTGACGGCCCGGTCCTGAAATTGTTGATTGAGCGCCTTGAGCGCGCCGGGCGTCTTAGCGAACAACACGATCCCGCTCGCCACGCGGTCGAGGCGATGAATCAACAGAATCTTTGATTTAGCGTATAATTCGACCCGTTCGAGGAGCGACAGATCGCCGGTTTTGTCGGGCTGCGTCGGAATACCTGAGGGCTTATTGACGGCGATCAACTGGTTGTTTTTATAAATCAACATATCGCCGACCGACTGTTCGGTCAAAGGAGCGCTTGGGACGGACGGCGAACCGGGGTGAACGGCCGGAACCGGAACGGGTTCATTTGATTTCTTCATAGTCGGTATATTCGCCTTTCTGGCTCAGCGGTTTCTGATCGGCGGGTTTACGGCGCCGACGCTCGTCTTTGATCCGGTGTTCGACGATGACTTTTTGGCCAAAGATCAGGCGATATAGCGTGATCATTAATATGAGATAAAAGAAGTATTTCATTTTACAATTTTTAAACTAAGGCGTCTCAGATTTTTAAAACAGACGCAGCGGCAGGTAAGTTTATTTGATATAGCCGTTACAAAATTACAGAATATTTTACCGAATGCCGAACAGAAATGACGAATTCAAAAAACGCCGCAAGAATATTTTTCTTATTTTTGCAAAAAAATAGGTATGCGGTTCGTAGACGTCAAAAACGACGTGGCTTTTAGGCGGATTTTCGGGGACGAAACTCATTCGGAAGTTTTAATTTCTTTTCTGAACGCTATCCTGGATTTTAAAGGGCCGCGGAAGATCGTTAAAGTAAACATTTTGAACCCCTTTCAGTTACCCAAACTGAGCCAGGGCCGGGTAACAATCGTAGACGTGAGGGCGGTCGATCAGGCAGGTCGGTCTTTCATTATTGAAATGCAAGTCGCCGACGTGGACGGTTTTGACAAACGGGTACTATATTATACTTCGAGAGGTTATGCCGACCAAATTAAGCGCGGCGATTTTTTCCGGGATTTGAACCCGGTGATTTTCATCGGGGTGCTTGATTTTGTGCAAACTCAAAATCCCAAATATATTAGTCGGAGTCAGGTGCGCGACGTCGAAACGAACGAGCAAACTCTAAAAGACGTCGAATTTACTTTTATTGAACTGCCTAAATTCAAGAAAGAACTTTCTGAAGTGACCACGCTGACTGATAAATGGATCTATTTTATCAAGAATTCCGAAAACTTGGACGTGGTTCCTGATAATGTAAACGATAAAGGTTTAAAAACCGCTTACGTGGAAGCGAATATAGGAACCTGGACGACGGAGGAGCTGGCCGCTTACGATTATGCGTTCATGCAGGAGGAAACCGCCCGGGCAGTTTTTGATAAAGCGGTTCAAAAAGGATTGGCAAAAGCAAAAAAACAACTTCTGGAAAAAGGCCGCAAAGAAGGTATAGAAAAAGGCCTCAAAGAAGGTATAGAAAAAGGCCGCGAAGAAGGAATGGAAAAAGGAGTGGAAGAAGAAAGGGCAAAAACTGTAAAGAAATTATATCAAAAAAAGAAAACCCCTGAAGAAATAGCCGATTTGTTAGATATGACGTTGGACAAAATCAAGCTAATTTTAAAGCCTGTTTAAACAAATGAGTGAGTTTAGAAAATGATCCCGCTTTAATTATCGATAACGTGAACGATTTTCAACCATTGGCGTCTAAATCGAAAATAATATTATGACCACCCAAACACAAAGAGCCATCCCAGTTGTTAGCCTCGCCGATTTTACCGGACATTCGCCGGAGCGCCGCGCCGCTTTTGTGCAGGCATTAGGAATAGCGTTCCATGAAGTCGGTTTTGTCGGCGTCGTCGATCACGGTGTGCCTAAAAAACTGATCGACGATTTTTACGCTTCGGCGAAAGCGTTTTTTGCTTTGCCGGAAGCCGTTAAGCGCGGATACGAGATCGCGGGTCTCGCGGGTCAGCGGGGCTATACTTCTTTTGGAAAGGAACACGCCAAAAGTTCAAAGGTAGCCGACCTGAAAGAGTTTTTTCAGATCGGGCAGGAGGTTCCCGACGGGCATGCGGCTAAAACCGCCTACCCGGACAACGTGGAGGTAGCCGAAATTCCCGAATTCAAGCGGCTGGGGATGGAACTCTATAAAGCCTTTGAAAAAGCGGGCGGTCATTTGCTGCGCGCCATCGCCATCGGCCTGGACTTAGGCGAATCGTTTTTCGACGAGAAAATACACAACGGCAACAGCATTTTGCGCGCCATTCACTATCCGCCGATCACACAGGAACCGGCGTCGGCCATCCGCGCCGAGCAGCACGAAGATATTAATTTGATTACTCTGTTGGTGGGCGCCTCTGCGGGCGGGCTTCAATTGCTCAACCGGCAAGGCGTTTGGGAAGACGTCGTTCCCGGCGAAGAAGAGATCGTGATCAACGTAGGCGATATGTTGCAACGGCTGACCAATAATTATTTAAAATCCACGACCCACCGCGTCGTCAACCCGCCGCGCGAGCAATGGGGCGTGGCGCGCCTCAGCATTCCTTTTTTCCTGCACCCGGTCGGGGACATGGATTTAACCTGTCTGCCGCAAACCGTTTCCAAAGAAAACCCTCCTGCCTATCCGCCGATCACGGCGGGCGAGTACCTGCACGAGCGTTTGCGGGAAATCGGCTTAAAGAAATAAATCATTGGCCGTCGTAAACTATTTTTTTGTACATCTTTGATATTCAACCCTTTAAAAGCCTCCCTTTCCCGCTTGCAGTCGTAAGGCGCTTTAATCTTTCCCGATTCAGGCGTTTTCAAATGTATAGCTTTGACCCTGTTAAAGCGTTATAGCCACGTCGCTTTCGTTTGGAGCGCGTCCGGCAAAGCCGTTTTTAAATAAAATAGTTACAAAACATGGATAGCAAGAGAATCTTCATTTTTGACACCACCCTGCGCGACGGCGAACAGGTGCCGGGAAGCAAATTGAATCTTAGAGAAAAAATAGACCTCGCCATCGCTTTAGACGAGTTGGGCGTGGACGTCATTGAAGCGGGTTTCCCGATCTCCAGCCCGGGCGATTTTAAATCGGTGCAGGAAGTTTGCAAAGTAGTGAAGAACGCTATTGTTTGCGGGCTGTCGCGATCGGTTGAGTCGGATATCGACGCGGCGGCGGCCGCCGTGAGAGGCGCCCGCCGCCCGCGCATCCATACGGGCATCGGAACTTCGGACAGTCATATCCAGCATAAATTCAAAAGCACCCGCGAAGAGATCCTCCATAGGGCCGTAGCCGCCGTAAAATATGCTAAAAAGTTCGTGGAAGACGTTGAGTTTTATGCCGAAGACGCCGGCAGAACGGACTCCGCTTACTTGGCGCAGGTGATCGAAGCGGTCATTTCCGCCGGAGCGACGGTGGTCAATATTCCGGATACCACCGGATATTGCCTGCCGGAACAGTACGGCGCGAAGATCCGCTACCTGATGGAAAACGTGAAAAACATCCATAAAGCCATCGTTTCCGCCCACTGCCATAATGATTTGGGGCTGGCCACCGCCAACTCCATCGCCGCCATCCAAAACGGCGCCCGTCAGATCGAATGCACCATCAACGGTATCGGCGAACGCGCCGGCAATACGTCGCTCGAAGAAGTAGTGATGATTATGAAGCAGCACGCAGAATTGGGCTTTACGCACGGTATCGAAACCCAGCAATTGTTCCCGATCTCCCGCATGGTATCCGATAAAATGAGCATGATCGTGCAACCCAATAAAGCCATCGTGGGGGCCAATGCGTTTGCGCACTCCTCCGGTATCCACCAGGACGGCGTCATCAAAAACCGCGAAACCTACGAGATCATCGACCCATTAGACGTCGGCGTGTCGGACAGCCAGATCGTGCTGACTGCCCGCAGCGGCCGCGCCGCTTTGCGCTACCGGCTGCAAAAACTGGGCTTCGACGTGGACGGCTACAATCTCGAATATTTATACAAAGAATTCATCGAAATCGCCGACCGCAAAAAAGAGGTCAAAGAAGAAGACCTGAAACATTTGATGCTTTCGGCGGAAGTGATCGCTTAAATTAGCCTTTAGCTACGTAGCTTTGAGCCCTTAGCTTTTACTATTTTGACTGTAAATAGGCTACGAAACCATAACGCCGTTTATTTTAATGCAACCGCTTCTTATCCCGACGCGGTTTAAGAATGATTATTATGCGTTTGATAGAAACCTTAATGGTTTCTTATAGAATCAGACGCCCCTGTACGGCGTTCGCATAATAATCATTCATTATTCATCATTCATCATTCATCGTTCACCATTCATCATTCATCGTTCACCATTCATCATTCATCATTTTTAATTCATGGCGAAGACGCTGTTTGAAAAAATCTGGGACGCCCACGCGGTCAAAACCATTCCCAACGGGCCGACCGCTCTATATATCGATAAACATTTTATCCACGAAGTGACTTCTCCCCAGGCATTTGACGGGCTGGCAAAAAGAGGGATTGGACTATTCCGTAAAGACCGCATTGTCGCCACCGCCGATCATAACGTCCCGACCATCCATCAGGAACTACCCATCAAAGATCCGCTTTCGCGGATGCAGGTCGATAAACTAATAGAGAACTGTGAAAAATTCGGTATAGAATTGTACGGCCTGGGGCATCCGTTCCAGGGAATCGTTCACGTGATCGGACCCGAACTTGGAATTACGCAGCCCGGCATGACCATCGTTTGCGGCGACAGCCACACCTCCACGCACGGCGCGTTTGGCGCCATCGCTTTTGGGATTGGCACCAGCGAAGTGGAAATGGTAATGGCCACGCAGTGTATTTTACAAAGCAAGCCGAAAGCGATGCGGATAAATATTGAAGGAACGCTCCCAAAAGGCGTTCTTTCCAAAGATATTATCCTCCACGTCATCGCCCAGATCTCCGCCAGCGGTGCGACGGGCTTTTTCGTCGAATACGCCGGCAGCGCCATCCGCGCGCTCAGCATGGAGGCGCGGATGACCATTTGCAACATGAGCATCGAGATGGGCGCCCGCGGCGGCCTCATCGCGCCGGACGAAACCACGTTCGATTATATAAAAGGCAGGCTTTTTGCCCCCAAAGGCGATCTTTGGGATCAAAAACTGGCTGAATGGAAAACCCTGCGCACCGACGACGACGCGGTTTTTGACCACGAGATACATATCGACGCCGCAGAGATCGAGCCCATGATCACCTACGGAACCAATCCGGGCATGGGCATAAAAATCAACGGAACGGTTCCCGGCATAGACGCCATGACCGATAACGACCGCGTCAATTTTGAAAAATCGCTCCGCTATATGGGCCTGCAGCCTGGAGAACGGTTAATGGGTAAACCGGTGCAACACGTGTTCATCGGTAGCTGCACTAACTCCCGGATCGAAGACCTGCGCCTGGTCGCCGGCCTGGTCAAAGGCAAAAAGAAAGCCGAAGGGGTCAGCGTGTTCATCGTCCCCGGCAGCCGGCAGGTCGAGGCGCAGGCAATAGCCGAGGGGTTGGATAAAATATTTGAAGCCGCCGGTTTTGAACTCCGGCAACCGGGTTGCTCCGCCTGCCTGGGCATGAACGAAGACAAAATCCCTGCGGGCGAATATTGCGTATCTACTTCTAACCGTAATTTTGAAGGCCGGCAGGGCGCGGGCGCCCGCACGCTGCTGGTCAGCCCGCTGACAGCCGCCGCCGCCGCGCTGACGGGCCGGATTACGGACGCAAGAGAAATCTATGCCTGAACAATTTAGCCTCTTTAACGAACCCGCTTCGCCGACCCTTTTACCCGATTTACTAAAGGAAATCCGCGCCTGTACCCTGTGCGCAGAATTTTTGCCTTTAGGCCCCCGGCCAGTTCTGCGCGCGTCCGAAACGGCGCGCATCATGATCGTAGGGCAGGCGCCCGGCACGCGCGTCCACGCCACCGGGATCCCCTGGAACGACGCAAGCGGCGAGCGGCTCCGGATATGGCTGAACGTGACGAAGGAAGAATTTTACGACGAAAGCAAGATCTCCATCGCGCCGATGGGTTTTTGCTACCCCGGCAAAGCGGATTGGGGCGACCTGCCGCCCCGCAAAGAGTGCGCCGCGACTTGGCGGGTCAAGCTCCACGAAGCGACCCCCCAGATCTCCATGAAACTCCTGGTGGGCGCTTACGCCATCGACTATTACCTCGGCAAACGGCAGCGAAAGACCCTGACGGAGACCGTCCGCCATTTTCGCGACTACGCGCCCGCGCTTTTCCCTATGCCCCACCCGTCGCCGCGCAACAACATTTGGCTTAAAAAAAATCCCTGGTTTGAAGCGGAAATCGTCCCGGAATTGCAGACAATGTTTTTGACGAGACTGGCGCAGGGGGTTTAAATGAAGCCTAAAAAGATTTGTTGGTTCGTCTGGAAAAAAGCGGTAGTTTTAAGCCTTTCTTGAACAAACATACCATGAGCGATGGCCAACCATTATGGAAAATACGTTAAGCAGTTGGAGATATTATCGAATCTCCGTAATTTGCTCAATGAAGTTGTTTTAAAAATAGAAGCCATGCCTATACATTATAATTTGGAGACAGACGTCCGCTATCAGCAGGGAACCGCTAAGGGTATCGAAAAGGGTATCGAAATCGGCGCCGAAAAGGCAAAGCGACTTTTTGTAGAGAATCTGCTGCGCCAAACGGACTTTTCAGATGAAAAAATTGCGCATATCGCCAACGTGACGGTGGAATTGGTGGAGGAGATAAGACGGGAATTAGAAGCCCAATAGAAAGGCGATTGCTTTTTATTCCCCATTAAATAAAGCGCGCCGGTGGGGATACATTTTTAATCCTTCAGCGCTGGTCGGCGCGCGCGGTCAATATTTTACTTCAAATTAACCCAGGGCGACCATCACATTTTTGCGGCAATAAGATTCGTTGCATTCAAACTGAAAAACGCCTTTCACGATCCTTTGGACGGTATCGATGGCAATCGTTTTAACAAAATTCACTTTGGTCGTATCGGTAGGGCATAAACCACAGCCGTCAAAATTATACGAATCGTCTTTTACTCCATTCGTAATACTTACCTGCATGCCAATATTCTGTAGCCCGATCGCATCGAAGGAAACTTGTTTTCCCGCCGGATCCCTGATATCTCTCCGGGCGAATATGCGTATCTGATTATTATACACGCTCGCGGCAATCACCGGGCTTTGGCCTGCCGCAACAGGCCCTTCAGGCGTCCATACCATACCATTTATTTGACAGGAAAAAGTATCCTGAAATTCAGCGGCTTTCTTATGGCAGGAGAGACTGAAAAAGAAAATAAGCGCTATCCATAAAAAAGGCCTGGTTTTCATAACAAATTGGTTAATAATATTTTTTTGATATTTTTCTTATCACAACAAACGTTTTTTGTAAGTACTCGTATAAAAATAAACGCGGCTATTATTTTTATAATTTGTTCATAATCAATGAATTGAAAGCTAATAGCTAACGGCTAATACTGAGGTACTCCCCATTCTTAGGACAAATTTTAACTAAAATTAAGGTGGAGTCAATGTGATTTAAAGATACGATAAATTATGTATTATGTTGATCAAAAACTTCTTTGGGCGTTTTCCAGTTGAGCGACTGATGCTTGCGT